>JACCYX010000192.1 GCA_013696265.1 Chloroflexia bacterium | reverse complement strand
TCATCGAGACCGTGACCAGGACGATCGCGATCGATCCGATTGTGACGATGACGGTGTTCAGGAAATACTCGCCGATCCGGGCATCGGTCCAGGCCCGGGAGAAGTTCTGTGGCTGGGGATCGGCCGGGATGAGGCTGAGCCCGCTGAAGATTTCGTCGGTCGACTTGAATCCGGCGCTGACCATCCACAGGAACGGGTAGATCCAGCCGAAGCCGATCGGCAAGAGGATCGCGGTAGTGACGATCGCCCGCAACCGGGAGCCGCGGGTCAGTGATTGCCACCAACGACCGGTGTCTCCGGGCTGACGGGTGGTTGATGATTGCGAGATCGAGGGGAAGGCCATGGTCAGTTCCTCATGATCCCTTCATCTGGCTGCGCGCGTCGTTGGCCTTCTTCAATCCCCACCCCTGGAGTAGCGAGAGTCCGAGCACCGTGATGCCGAAGAAGAGGGCGGCGGCGGATGCGTAGCCAAGCCGGGGGATGCCGGTGTCGCCGAAGGCGTTACGGTAGATGTAGACCTCCATCACCTCGCTGGCGAAGAAGGGGCCGCCGGCGGTCATGGTCTGGACGAGACCGAACACGTTGAGCGAACCTACGATCGTGATCAGGATGATGACGACGGCGAACGGGAAGACCATCGGCAGCGTGATGTCCTTGTGCAATGACCATCGGTTGGCGCCATCGAGGCGGGCCGCTTCGTAAAGGTCCTGGGGCACGACCTGCAGGGCGGCTAGCCAATAGATCATCGTGATCCCGAACCACTTCCAGATCCAGATTCCGGCCACGGTCCAGAGCGCGGTATCCGGATCGCCGAGGAAATCGACCGGCCGGTCAGCCAACCCGGTGTTGAGGAGCGCCTTGTTGACCGGGCCGTTGAACGGGCTGAAGACGAACGTCATTACGATGCCGATGATCGCCGCGCTGGTCACCACCGGCAGGAAGAAGACGGTACGGAAAAAGGGGCCCAGCTTGTAGGAGCTGTCATTGAGGATGAGGGCGATGACGAGCGCCAGCACGACCTGGATCGGGACGGCGACGAGCATGAACTGGAAGGATCGCCAGTACGCATCCCAGAAGAAACTGTCGTCGATGATCTCCCGAAAATTGTCGAGCCCGACCCATTCCTTGTCGGACGTGAATCCCGACCAGTCGAGGAACGCGAAGTACCACGACATGACGGTCGGATAAAACGTGAACATGGCCGCCAACACCAGGTTCGGCAGCATGAACAGGTAGCACCAGCGCGCGGCCCAGACCCGCTGGGCCAACGTTCGGCCAGGCGCTGGCCGGCCCTCGCCGGTGAGTACGTCGGTGGGCTGCACGGTTCCGATCGCCATCTGGCACCCCTATCCCAACGACCGTCTGGTTCCGGGGCAATACTGTGTCTACACCAGATTGTCATTCCGAGCTTGCGAGGAATCTTCGTGTCCGCCCTGTGGCAGGACCAAGATCCCTCGTTCCTCGGGATGACAGTCAGTTTTGGACGTTGTACTGCCCCGGAAACGTTCGGCCAATGACTCGCTACTGGTAGTTCTCGGCGGTGTACTCCGCCGTTGGGTCCCAGTCCGGGAAGACGAAGTCGTCGCGCGTCACCTCGGCGCCTTGCTCCTGGGCCGCGCTGATCGCTCGTTCCAGCTCCGCGTTGGCGCGGCTCTGCAGGTCTTCCATGGCGGCGGGCACATCGTCGATCTGCCCAGCCAGGATGCCCTGGACCAGTTGACCGAGGTCGGGAGTCAGGGGGCGGCGCTCGAACGCCACTCGCGAGGCCGCCGGATTCCGGACCGGAACCATCGGGCCAAGCCGCATTTGTTCGTCATAGAGCGCCAGCGCCGTGGCCGCGAACGGATCGAGCGGCACGGATTCCTGAGCGATTTCAGCCGCTTCAGGAACGAGGGCGCGGAGGAACCCCCTGGTCGCCGCCATGATCGCCACCTGGCCCTCGACGCTGCCGATGTACGACAGCATGTCGCCGGCGACGTTCTTGTACGGACTGTCGGCGTAGACCCAGAGCTGGTTGGAACCCGTTTCCTCGTAGGCAAGGGGCACGGATTCGCCACTGTTGGGCACCGGTTGGCTGGCCAGACCGAACGAAAAGTCAGGGTTCTCACGCTGCCACTGGGGGATAACCCACGGGCCTTCGAGGATCATGCCGGCGATGCCCTGCGGGAACTGCGACCACGCTTCGGCGTCGTTGAGCGACATGGAGCCGGGGAAAATACTGCCGTCGGACTCCAGGCCGAGGAGCAGGTCGATCGCCGCCTGGTATTCGTCACTGGCGTAGACGAACTCGCCGGTGCGCCAGTCGATGTCCTCGAAGCCCAGCGAGCCACCGGCGGACGCGCCCGCCATCCGCCCGAGGTTGCGCACGAAGGTGCCGAAGCGGTCGGTCGATTGCCCGCCGAAGACCACCCCGTAGTACTGCCCCTGGCCCTGCTCGGTGATCGTCCGGGCCGCTTCCCGGTACTGGTCCCAGGTCAGCCGCTCGCTCTCCGGGTCGTACCCGGCCTCGTCCATGTAGGCGGTGTTGTAGAACATCATCGTCCAGTACCGCTTGCTGGAGGTCTGCGGGAAGGTGTACGTCAGGCCATCGAAGACGTGAACGCCATCCATGAACGACCCGAGCGGGAACCGCTCTTTCCACGCCGCGAAGTCCGGGATGATATCATCGAGCGGCGCGACCCAGCCCTCGGCGACAGCCTGGGCTGAGGGGATATCCTGCGGCATAGCGAACATGTCGTGCGCGTCGCCGCTCTGGACACCGATCGGCACGATCTGGTTGATTTCAGCATAGGGGAGCGGATCGTACTGGATGGTGATGTTCGGGTGCGCTTCCTGGTAGGCGGCGTGGAACTCGTTGTAGAACAGCGCCTTCAGGTCGCCGCTGTCGATCCACCGAAACGTAATGTCGTCGGTCGGCAGCTCGACGCCACTGTCGGGAATGACGATCGAGCCAGGCGTGGCTTCCTGGGCGGCCAGCGAGCGATGGGCGGAAGACCCCAAGGCAAGGGCCCCGGCCCCGGCGGCGCTGGTCTGGACGAAACGGCGTCGATTGATGTGCCTGTTCATGAGTACACCTTTCGCGTGGCGGTCGTGTCATCGGTCTGGAACCCAATGGCGGGCCAGGTGACGGTCCCGGCCGGATGATTTCGCGGCAACTCCTTTCATACGTTCGACGCAACGGATGCGGGTCAGGACGATTGGCGTGGAAAGAATGTCCATGGCAGATGGACATGGCGGCTTTCGGCGAAGCTGGGATTGGCGAGCCGGTCGAGCAACATGGCGGCGATCGGCGAAAAGTCAGGCCGATCGGGACCAGCCGAAGAGAGTTGTGGAACCGTGACCCGGCATTCGTCGATGTTGCCGCAGCCGACTACCGCCAGGTCCTCCGGCACGCGCCGGCCGGCCGCGAGCGCCGCCCAGATCGCGCTGATCGCCCCGGTGTCGGAGGCGGCGAACAGGGCCGTCGGCGGTCTGGGTAGCCCGAGCAATTCGCGCGTGGAGGCAAACGCGGCCAACCGGTCGCGGGCGCCGGACCGGACCATCGCGTCGGGCAGGTCGATTCCGTGGACGGCCAGGCGACGGCGTACCACCTCCATTCGGGAGTCGGGCAGGTCAGTCACCGCGTCGTGGGCGAGGAAACCGAGTCGATGATGACCCGCCGCCACCAGCGCATCCACCGCTTCCTCGATGGCCGGTGCTTCGTCATTCGATATGACGTCGAACCCGTTCGGCCGCAGGACATTGCTGATGGCGACCATGGCAATGTGTTCGCGGGCATAGGCGTCGAGCACGGCTTGGGCGCCCGCCACGGCCCGGCACTGCACGACGGCGCCGTCGGCCAGACCCGTGCGCACCATCCCGAGGCAGTGGTCGAGCCGTTCGACCGTGGTGCAGACCATGACCGACAGCGATCGCCCCGTCTCAATCAGCCTGGATTCGATGTCGGTTGCCAGGTGTTGCTCATAGGGGCTGGAGAGGCGATCCATCAGCAGCAGGACGCGGTCGGTCCGGTTGCGCCGAAGATTGCGAGCCGGCTCATTGACGCGATACCCGATCTCCTCCACGGCGTCGAGGACGCGGCGGCGGGTGCCGTCGCTGATCCTGGAGGCGGTCGGGTCGCCGCTTCGTCCACCGAGCACGTAGGACACCGTTGTCACCGACACTCCGGCCACCCGCGCGACATCAACCATGGTCGGACGGGGACCGGGTTTGATCGATGTCGCGACAGGCATGGCCCTCTCCACAACGTCTGGTGAATCGATTAACCTGTTTCGTCCAGCCTAGTCCCGCCAGGTTCGATTGTCAACGGGTTCAGACAAAATCGGGGGCGATACAGATTCTTGCATGGGGGCTCGGTCTGGAGGGCCATGTAGGGTTGGGGCCGATACTAGCAAGCAAAATCCCGTGCCACACCCAGGCGATCTATTCAGCGAGGACGGCTCCCAGCCAGTTACCACCCAGCCAGGGACCGCCCAGCATGCACATTCGCGCGTCCGATCAAGGCTGGCCGTCGAGACGGCCTACAATTGGCGCGAGGCGTCCGCTCCGGTGGTGCGCGTCTTCTCCAACATGCGTCGATGAGTCGATGAGTCGATGAAAGGAAGTCCGCGTGGCGCCAGTGGAACTCGAGGGTGGTCCGTTCGACGTCATCGTGGTCGGCGGCGGTATCAACGGAACCGGGATCGCTCGGGACGCGGCCCGGCGCGGGCTCAAGGTGCTCCTGCTCGACAAGACCGACATCGCCGCGGGCACGACCAGTTGGTCGAGCCGTCTCATCCACGGCGGGCTCCGCTACCTCGAACACGCGGAGATTCCGCTCGTCCACGAATCACTCCAGGAGCGGGAACGGTTGCTCCACATCGCCCCCCACCTGGTCTTCCCGCTGCCCCTGACCCTCCCGGTCTACGACTACCACAAGCGCGGCCCGCTCACGATCCGGGCCGGCATGGTTGCCTACGACATCCTCTCCTGGAACAAGACCCTCCCCCGGCACCGGATGTACAGCCGCGCCGGCGCCCTGGCCCACGAGCCGGGCCTGAATTCGCATGGCCTCAAGGCGGCGGCGCGGTACTACGATGCCCAAATCGTCTTTCCGGAGCGCCTCTCGGTCGAGAACATGCTCGACGCGGTCGCCCACGGCGCGGTCGTGCGCAACGGGGCGAGGGTGGATGACCTGGTGCTGGAAGCCGGAGTCATTCGCGGTGTCCGCTTCGAGGACGAGGCGACCGGCGAGCGGCTCATCGCCCGCGGCCGGACCGTGGTCAACGTGGCCGGTCCCTGGGTCGACCGCGTTCTGGGAAAAGCCGGCATCGAGCCACGGGGCAACCCCTTGCTGGGTGTCACCAAGGGCACGCACATCGTGGTCGAGCCGTTTCCGGGCGCGCCCTCCGATGCCCTCTACATCGAAGCCAAAACCGATGGCCGACCGTACTTCATTATTCCCTGGAACAGCCTCTACCTGATCGGCACGACCGACGACCGCTACACCGGCGACCTGGACCAGGTGGTGCCGACGGAAGACGAAATCGCGTATCTGCTGAATGAAACCAATATCGCCATTCCCAACGCGGGTCTGGACCGGGCGGCGGTGTGCTACACCTACGCGGGCCTGCGGCCGCTTCCCCACCAACGGGGAGGTTCGGAGAGCGCCATCACCCGCCGCCACATCGTTCACGACCATGCCCCCAAGGTGTACGGGCTGCTCTCGATCGTCGGCGGCAAGCT
>JACCYX010000153.1 GCA_013696265.1 Chloroflexia bacterium | reverse complement strand
AGCGCAGCGTGGGATCCGCCCGGATGCCACGGTCGTGATGCGGATCAGGCTGGCAGCGGCACGATGTGCCGTGGCGAGACCGCCAGGTCAACGACCATCCCGATTGGCAGCGTCCGCTCGGCGGTGGCCTTGATGGTGGTTCCGTCCCGGAGCCGGACATCGAGGGTCCAGTTGGTGCCGGCGTAGGTGCATCCCGTCACGCGCCCGGTCAGCGCCAGCTCGCCCGGCCCGGCGTTCCCCAGTCGCACGTGTTCGCTCCGGATCGCCGCCACCAGCGGTCCTGGTCCCGCAACCGGCATGGCCAGCGATGCCCCGGCGATTTGGATGCCGTCCGGTACCGGCTCGACGGGCAGGATGTTGCCGAATCCCATGAACTCCGCGATGAAGCGGTTGGCCGGGCGCTCGTAGATATCTTCCGGCGTGCCGATTTGCGCGAACCCACCCTCGTGCATGACGGCCACCCGGTCCGAGAGGGCGAGCGCCTCGCCCTGATCGTGGGTGACATGGAGAAAGGCCCGGCCCGTCTCGCGCTGGATCGCCCGCAGCTCCGCTTGCAACTGGCGCCGGAGCGAGAGGTCGAGGGCGCCGAGCGGTTCGTCCAGCAGCAGGATTGCCGGTTCCACCGCCAGGGCGCGGGCCAGCGCCACCCGCTGTTGTTGCCCGCCCGAAAGCTGGTAGGGCCGCTTCGGGCCCTGATCGGGGAGTTTCACGAGGTCGAGCAGTCGCCGAACCCGGAGGCTGGCGTCGGTACGGGATACGCCCTTCATGACGAGTCCAAACCCGACATTCTCCTCGACCGTGAGGTGCGGGAAGAGTGCGTAGTGCTGGAAAACCAGGGCGCAGTCGCGCCGGGGCGGCGGAAACCGGGTGACATCGACGCCGTCGATCGAAATCGTTCCGCCGTCCGGCGTGTCCAGTCCCGCGATCAGGCGGAGGGTGGTGCTCTTGCCGCCGCCGGATGGCCCGAGAATGGTGGTGAACTCGCCCGGTCCGATCGTCAGCGACACGTTTCGCACGGCATACTCGCCGCCGAAGCGCTTCGTGACGGCGTCCAGGCGCAGCGCGTCGGTCACGAGGAGACTCCGGATATGGTCTGTCCAAGTCGAAGTGCCCAAGGCTCGCAGGTATCTGGGAGGGCTGCTGCACTCCCTCCGCCCGCGTCCGCGAGAGACCGTTCAGCCTGGATAGACCACTGAGGAGGACTGGCATGGGTTGCGGGATGACCGACCGGGAGGAACGGGTAGTCTTTCGACCGCTGGCGGAAGGCGACCTGCCGAGGCTGGCGCGCTGGCTTGCCGATCCCGAGGTGGCAACCTGGTGGCGCCAAGCCGAACTGAGCCTGGAGGCGATGATTGGCCAGTACCTGCCCGCCATCGAGGGCAGCGACCCTACCCGCTGCTTCGTCATCGTGATCGATGGCCTCGACGCCGGGATGATCCAGACGTATTTCATCGCGGACCATCCAGCCTACGCCCGGCAAATCGGGATGCCACTCGGGTCGGTAGCCACGGACCTCCTGATCGGCGAGACCGCGCTCCGGGGTCAGGGTTGGGCCATGCCGCTGTTGCGGGCGTTTCTTCGCCGGATCGTCTTCGGCGAGATGTGTGCCAAACTCGCGGTGATCGCCCCCGAGCCGGCGAACCGGCGAGGCGTTCATGTCTACGAGCGAGCCGGGTTTCGATGGCTGAAGACCGTCAGGATCGAAGACGAGAACCCACTCGAATCCGGGCTGGAATACGTAATGGTCCAGACTCCGGAGGAGTTCGTCGCGGGAGATCATGCCGGGCGCTGAATGGCCGGCTCGCCCAGCAGGCGAACGACGACCAGGAAGACGACCGAGGTCCCGAGCAGGATCGCCGAGAGAACGACGGCGGTTTCGAGGTCGCCGGCGCCAAAACGCTCGTAGATCGCGAGCGGCATGGTTTGGGTCACACCCTCGCGGTTGCCCGCGAACATGATCGTGGCCCCGAACTCGCCGAGTGCGCGGGCCCAGGCCAGCACGGCTCCGGCGATCAGGCTGGCCCGGCTCAACGGCAGGGTGATCCGCCAGAAAACGCGCGCCGGACTCGCGCCGAGGTCGGCGGCGGCTTCCTCGATCGAGTGGTCGATCCGGCTGAACCCGGCCCGCGCGGTGCGAATGAAGAACGGCGCCGAGACGAAGACCTGGGCGATGATCACCGCCGTCGTAGAGAAGGCGATATTGACCCCGAAGCGGTCGAAGCTGTCGCCAAGGAGTCCGCGTCGCCCGAATGCCGCGAGCAGGGCGATGCCAGCGACGGCGGGCGGGAGGATGATCGGCAGATCGACCAGCGCGTCCAAAATGCGGACGCCGGGGAACTGGCCGCGCGCCAGCACGTAGGCGATCGGGATACCGGCCAGCACGATCAGGGCGAGCGAGACGAGCGAGGTCGTCAGGCTCAAGACGAGCGCTTCGCGGAGGGTTGCCCGCGCCTGAACGTCGCTGAGGACATCGCGAGCATCGAACGCGCGGACGAGCAGCGCGACCGTCGGCAGGGTAAGCAACACCAGCCCGGCCAGGCTGATCCCGACCAGGGTCCAGATGAACGGATTGTGCCTGCCTCGTCGTGCCAAATCGGAGTTTGCTCCAGGCATGTTGATGTCGAAACGGGGACACCTTGTTGGAGAGACGCGTAAATCCGATTCCGTAGGGGAGGGCTAGCGAGCCATAAAGCCGTCCCACGCGACGACACGCGGTTCGCCTGTGCCCTCCCGCGATGACACGTTGGTGATGCGGTCCGAGGTGACGACGGACCAGGTGGGAAACCGGCGGCGCGCCGATCCAGAAACCTCACGGGAGGGTCCCACGCTGCGCTCTGGACAGGCGCCCACGGGCCAAGACCTGATTGCCGAGGTGTCCTCAATGGCCCGTTAGCCGTCCCCTACGACTACGACGTGGCGCTGTGAATCACCCGCTACGAAGGCGGGGTGAAGCCGTACTCAGCCAGGATTGCCTGGCCTTCCGGGGCAAGGATAGCCGCGATGAAGGCGTTGGCGAGGTCCGCGTGGCCCCCGTTGACCGCCGCGATCGGGTAGGTGGCAGTCACCGGCACGCCGTCTGGAAACTCGATCACGCTCACTGGATCGCCCGCCAGGCCCGAGGCGACCGCGTCGCTGGCGTAGACGATTCCGGCGTCGGCCTCGCCGAGTTGCACCTTGGCCAGCACGTTGCGGACATCCTCTTCTTCCGAAACCACGTTGGCGGCAACGCTATCGAGGAACCCGTTCGGCGCCGCGCTGGAAGCTCCATAGGCGCACAGCACCTGCCGGGAGTAGGTGCCGGCTGGAACCGACTCGTTGGCGACGACCAGGAGCGGATCGTCGTTTGCCAGGTCGTCGATCGACTCGATGCCGGCCGGATTGTCGAATGGCGTCACGATCACGAGCCGGTTGCCCGTGAAGGTGACGGGCTCGCCCGCGATCAGGTCCGCTTCAACCGCCGTCGTCATTGTCGAGATGTTCGCCGTGGCTAGCACGTCGGCCTCGGCACCCTCTTGCAGTTGCGTCACCAGCGTCTGCGATCCCCCGGTTTCGATCACGATCTCCAGATTCGGCTGGTCCGCTTCGAGCATTGCCGCAATCTCGCCGAAGGCATCGGTGAGCGAAGCCGCGGCGAAGACCGTGAGGGTGCCATTCTCCTCCGGAAACGGCACGCTGGCCGCGGGACTTGGGGTTGCCGACGCCTGCGTGGCGCCGCTTGCGGCCGGTGGCGCTGGATCGCAGGTGATCTGTGCGGCTCCCACGGCAGGACTGAGGGCCAGGACCTGCAACCCCAGCAGGAGCCCCAGTAGCAAGCGCGTTCCGTGTCGTCGCAAGGTTATCGACCCTCCTCATCTGGCTGACCGGGAACGCAGAAACGGCACCATAGTCAATCATTGAATAGCAAGAGAATCGTAGGCGTTGTCGTTCGGCGCGACAAGGGGATTTATTGGTCAGATTCAGGGAGGGCATCGAGCCAGGCGAGGGCGGCCTCGGTTTGGGTGAGGCGAAGGCGGAGCACCGATTCCCCGAACGCATTGTCCGGGCCGGACGGTTGCGGGCCGTCCAACTGCTCCGTGAGCCGGGCGGCGCGAGTGCGCATCACCGATCGCTGCCTGGTCACGAGCGTGATGGCGTGTCGCGGGTCGATGGCACGGGCCAGGTAGAGCTTGACCAGGAAATCGAGCCGAATCTCACGGGTCGACCGCACCGGGGCCGCGATCCAGGCGTGGAGGACAGCATCGCCTACCGGCGTGAGCGTGTGGACCTGGCGATCGGGACGGCCGGATTGCCGTTCGATTCGCGAGGCGATGAGGCCGTCGCGGGCCAGCTTTTTCAGGTAGTGGTAGAGCATGCCGGGTTCGAGCCGGATGATCCGGCCGAGCGCGCCCTCGGCGAACAGCCGCGACAGATCGTACCCGTGAACTT
>JACCYX010000147.1 GCA_013696265.1 Chloroflexia bacterium | reverse complement strand
ACGCCGCGCACGGTCGCCGGCGAGCGCCTGCGCTGGCTGATCGAGACGCACGCCGATGGCATCAAGGTCCATACGGTCGCCGCCACCGGTCTGGTGGAGCTGGTGGAGTCGGGGATTCTCACCGGGCCAACCGTCACCGAGTCGCTGCGACCGCTGCTCGATCCCATGATCGAGGCGGGGGTGGACGTGATCGTCCTCGGCTGCACGCACTATCCGTTTCTGAAAGCCAGTATCGAGACGTACATGGGACCGGGCGTGCCGGTCATTGATAGTGGCCTCGCGATTGCCAGACGCACCCGGCATGTGCTGGGCCTGGCCGGATTGCTCACCGGGGACTGTGCGGCGGGTTCACTCAGGTTCATGACCAGCGCGGCGGTGGAGGAAGTCGAACCGGTCGCTCGCCTGCTGACCGGGCAACCGGTTTCGGTGACGACGGTGCCGGCGACAGAGGTGATTGCCGGACGGACTGGCTGATACGGACTTCGAGTAAACGCTCATCGAAACCGGGAGAGGCAGAGCTTGTCTCTGCCGTCAATGTGGCCAAGGCAGAGACAAGCTCTGCCACTACCAGGAACGGGAACCTATTAGCCCAGTTCCGTATCGGTGAGGAATCCGACCCAGCGCGGGAATCACCGTCCGGTGGTGCCGGCGTCGATGATGTCGGGGTTGATCTTCGGCGGAGCCTGGTAGACCCGCTCGTCGACCTCCTGCAGGTGGTCGACCTGTTCGACATCGAGGAGGATCGCGGCCTGGATCACCTGATCCATGTTCCTCACGAAAATGAACTCGATGTCGTCCCGGATGTTCTGCGGAATCTCCCGCATGTCGCGCTGGTTGTCGGCCGGCACGATCAGCCGCCGGATGCCGTGCCGGTGGGCGGCGAGCGTCTTGTCGCGCAAGCCGCCGATCGGCAACACCCGGCCGCGAAGGGTGATCTCGCCGGTCATCGCCGTGTCGTTGCGGACCGCCTTGCGGGTCAGCGCCGAGATCACCGCCGTCGCCATCGTGATCCCGGCCGAGGGACCGTCCTTTGGAGTCGCCCCTTCCGAGAGGTGGATGTGCAGATCCGATTTCTCCTGGAAGTCGCGGTCAATCCGGAGTTCGTCGGCCCGTGACCGGGCGTAGGAGAGGGCGGCGCGCGCCGATTCCTGCATCACGTCGCCGGCCTGCCCGGTGACGGTGAGCAAGCCCTTGCCGGGCATGGTGGCGACTTCGACCGGGATGATTTCGCCGCCAATCTCGGTGGTGCCCAGGCCGATCGCGAGTCCGATCGCGCTCTGGCTCAGTCCCTGTTCAAAGCCGTACTTGGCGGGACCGAGGAACGTTTCGAGCCGGTCGCACGTCAGGTCGAGCGTGGCGTCGCTCTCGATCTTGCCCCGTACGATCTGGGTGGCGATCTTGCGGCAGAGACCGGCCATCTCGCGGTCCAGGCCGCGGACCCCCGCTTCACGGGTGTAATCGCGGATGATCTGCCGCCAGCAATCGGTTTCGATCGCGACCGCGGTATACGGCAAACCACTGGTCCTGAGTTGGCGGCGAAGGAGGTGGCGCCGGGCGATCTCGATCTTTTCGTCCTCGGTGTAGCCGGTGACCTCGATCGTTTCCATGCGGTCCCGCAGCGGGCGCGGAATCTGCTGCCAGTAGTTGGCGGTCGTGATGAACAACACCTGGGTGAGGTCGTAGGGCACGTCGAGGTAGTGATCGGTGAAGGTGCGGTTCTGCTCCGGGTCGAGCACTTCGAGCATGGCGGCAGTTGGATCGCCCCGGTAATCGGCGGCGAGCTTGTCGATTTCGTCAAGCAGGATCACCGGGTTCATCGTCCCCGTCGTCTTCATCGCGGAGATGATGCGGCCGGGCATGGCCCCGATGTAGGTGCGGCGGTGGCCGCGAATCTCGGCTTCGTCGCGGAGCCCGCCGAGGCTGACGCGGGCGAACTTGCGGCCCATCGCTTCCGCGACCGAGCGGCCGAGGCTGGTCTTGCCGACGCCGGGAGGGCCGACGAGGCAGAGAATTTGGGACGAGGTCGAGGTGCCGGCCGAGACCGTCAGTTTCCGAACCGCGAGGAACTCGACAATCCGTTCCTTGACGGATTCCAGACCGTAGTGATCCTCGTTCAGCACGCGCTCGGCCTCGGCCAGGTCGATCTGGTCGTCGGATTCTTCGTGCCACGGGAGTTGCAGCATGGTGTCGATGTAGGTGCGGGCGACGGTTGCTTCGGCCGACACGCCGGGCATCTTTTCGAGCCGCTGGAGTTCCTTCTCCAGCTTCTCGCGGGCGTGGAGCGGCATGCCGCGGCCGGCGATTTTGGCCTTGAGTTCCTGGAACTCGTTGGCCTCTCCATCCCCGAGTTCGTCCTGGATCGCCTTGAGCTGGTGCTCGAGGAAGTACCGGCGCTGGGTATCGTCCATCTTGTCGCGGACCTGGTCGCGCATCCGCTGGTCGAGTTCGACGATCTCCAGTTCGCCGCGGAGGTAGGCGCCCAGGTGTTGCAGGCGCACCAAGGGGTCCAGCGTTTCGAGCAACTGCTGGCGGGTGGCGATGTCGTTGACGATCTGGGTCGAGAGGAGATCGGCCAGGTGACCCGGGTGCGTGGCCCGCTGCACCATGTCGAGCACTTCGTTAGCGAGGATATTGCGGTTCTCGGCGAATTGCCCCGAGAGTTCCTGGATGTACTGGATGAGGACATCGGATTCGACCCGGTCCGGAACCGGCTCGAGCAGTTCGCGACAGGTCGCCTGGAAGAATGGCCGGGAGTTTTCGATCCCGATGAGCCGGACCCGGCTCATCCCTTCGAGCACGACCTGGAGATTGCCGCCCGGCTGGCGCTCGACCGAGAGGATGCTGGCCAGCGTGCCCACGTCATACAGGTCGTCGCTGCGGGGATCGTCGATGTCGCGCGTGCGGTGCGTGGTGACGGCAATCGATCGATTGCCGAGCATCGCCTCCTCGACGGCGTGAATGGAATGTGGACGTACCGCCAGGAGGGTGACGACGTTTCGCGGAAAAATGACGACGTTCTTGAGCGGGAGCAACGGCGTCTGTGGCCCACGTTCATCCGCCAGCCGAATCGCTGGATCGCGATGTTGTCGCATGCAACAGCCCTTCCCCAATCCCAACTTCCCACCCGGCATCAACCGTGGATAGAGCCCCACACTCTGGTTCCAACGGCGACGAACATCGTCTTGCCTCGCGGCCAGTATCATACCCCACCGGCGGGGGCGATGCGAGAGAAAGATCGCCCTCGCCGTGGCGGGATGACGATGACCGGCGCTGGTGAGGCGAAAATGGGAAGGTGGAAATCCGCATCGTACGTTCGCGGTGTGCGGGTGAGTCAATCACGTTCAGGACGGAACCAGGGCATTGTCTCGTGCCTGGCCGTCACCGCTCGGTGGTGTCTGCGTTCGCTTCCCTGATCGCGGAAATAAGGATCGTCGCGGCATGCTCCGGATCGTCGGTCAGGGTCAGGAGATCGAGATCGCCGGGAGAAACCTTGCCCCCGGCCAGCAGCGTGCCCCGCGCCCAGTCAAGCAGGCCGCGCCAGTAGTCCGAGCCGAAGAGGATGACCGGCATCGGGTCAAGCTTGCCGGTCTGGATCAGGGTCAGGATCTCGAACATCTCGTCGAGCGTTCCGAAACCGCCGGGGAAGAAGACGAATCCGTTCGCATACTTGGCGAACATCGTCTTCCGGACGAAGAAATACCGGAACTGCAGGGGCAGCGTGACGTACTGGTTCACACCCTGTTCGAACGGGAGGTCGATGCCGACTCCGACCGAGAGCCCTCCGGCCCCGGCGGCGCCCTTGTTGGCGGCCTCCATGATGCCGGGCCCGCCGCCGGTGATCACGGTGACGCCGGCGCCGGCGAGGAGTTCCGCCACCCGGTCCGCCTGGACGTAGACGGGGTCATCGTGCGCGGTGCGGGCCGAACCAAAAATCGAGACCGATGGTCCAATATCGGCGAGGGAATCGAAGCCCTCGACGAATTCGCTGACGATCCGGAGCACCCGCCATTGATCGGTGTGCGTGAACGCGGCTGCTTCGGCCCGAGCCTCGGGGCTCCACGAGAGCAACGCCCGATCTTCATTGTTGCGGCCTTGCCGGTTCCGGCCGGCTGACGCCTTGGCGGCGGCATCGTCGTCTGTGGATGACATGGGAACTCCTCGTTTTCAGCGCGCGGCTCGCGATTCGGGTATCGTGCACAATCGGTCCGTCACAATCGGCGGACCCTGAACATGAGTCTACAGAGGTGAGCGATTCCATGATATTCGGTCCTGTCGCCGGTCGCCTGGCATCCTGGCCCCTGTCGCGGGTGGCGATGGTGACGGTGCTGGCGATCCTGCTGGCCGGTTGCTCGGTGGGAGGAGGCTCCCCGGATTCCGCACCGGACGCCACGCCGGTGCCCGCCCTCCAACCCACTCCCACGCCGGTCGCCCAATTGGGAGCGGTGACATGGACGACCGCCCTGGACGACACTGGCGCACCAAGGGAGGACCTGGAGGCCATCCGTCGCGACGCCGGTGCCATCTACGCGGTCGTGCCGGTCGATTCGGTGACGGCCGGCGAAACAGTCACGGCCCAATGGTCGATCGATGGCGTGCCGATTGACGCGCTCGGCTCGACCGTGACCATCGACGAGGCGTCGGAATCCGGCTGGGTTTCGTTCGCGCTGACCTGGGAGGGCGAAACGCTCTGGCCCGTGGGTACGCTTGGGATCGCGATCAGCGCGAGTTCGGGCGCGACGGCAACCGGCGAGGTCCAGATCGAATCGACCTGATCGCGAACACGTTTGGTATGGGGATGACGCCATGATGATCCATCGACGCCAGCGCAATTGGGGATGCCGGCTGCACGAAACGGAGTTGTTCGGTCTTCGCGCCATCGTGCTGGAGAACGAGCGAATCCGGGTCACGTTCCTCGCCGGCAAGGGCGCCGACCTGGTCGAGTTCAATGACAAGCGCCGGGACCTGGATTTCGCCTGGCTGGCGCCCGCCGGCATCCGCAACCCGCTCGCCCTGCACTCGTCCTCGCCGGATGCCCTGGCCACGTTCCTCGATGTCTATCCCGGCGGCTGGCAGGAGATCTTTCCCAACGCCGGCGCGGGGTCGAAGTGGGCCGGGGCAACATTCGGCCAGCACGGTGAGGTTTCAGCCCTGCCTTGGGATGTCGAGATCGTGGAGGACGTCGAGGACGAAGTTGCGGTGCGCTTCTCGGTGCGCTGCCTCAAGGTTCCATGTGTGCTGACCAGGCTGGTTCGCCTCCGTTCTGGCGTAGCCGGTATCGAGATCGAAGGGCAGGTCATGAACGAGA
>JACCYX010000140.1 GCA_013696265.1 Chloroflexia bacterium | reverse complement strand
GATTCGGGCCGGAGCCTCATCTTCACGGAAGCGATTCCGCCGAGCACCGCGTACCGGGAGGCAAAGACCATGAACCCCAACCTGTCGACGAGTTATGTGGCTGTCCAGTCTGACCGGAGCCGGCTCTCCGCCCAGGCCGAACGCGGCTGGCAAGCCGACCAGGCCGCCGTCGCGGAGTCTCCCCGGCCAATGACCATGGTCGCCCGCCGCTGGGCCGGCACGCTCCTGATCCTGGCGGGCGAACGCCTGCGGGGAGCGCCACGCGGTGTGCATGCGCCCGCGACGTGAGGCCCGGCGCCAAATGTGGGTCATGCGTGGGCAAGACGTGGGGGACGTGCATGGCCGCACGTTTTCCAGCGGCGCAGACTCAGGGCACGTACCAGGATCGTCCTGGACCAGGCGCACCGGGGAGGAACGCACCATGCACGCTGTACTCGCGGATCACGAAGTCCGGGCCCTCAATACGAATCGCCAGCGGACGATCGCCGCACGCCAGCGGCGTCAGGCGGTTCAGGCCGCCACCTCCCCCAGCCCGGGTCGAGACCCGGTGGATGTCACGATCACGCGGCTCGACCCTGGCGCCTGGCGGGACTACAAGCGTCTCAAGCTCGAAGCGCTGGCCACCGATCCCCAGGCGTTCGAGGCGTTATACGATGACCAGCGCGCCCTGCCGGATGTGTATTGGCGGAGCCACCTGGACGAGGCCGCGAACAGCCGGGGATCGTGGCTTCTCTTCGCGAACCGGGAACAGCGGCCGGTCGGCATGATCGGCGCGTTCGTGACAGAGGAACGACGCCTGGCGGAGATCAAGTCGGTGTTCGTGGCGCCCGGGGCACGGGGCCGCGGCCTGGGTAACGCCCTCTTGGATGCGGTCATCCACGAGCTACGGCTGGATCGTACCATCCAGGCGGTCAAACTCTACGTCAATGTCACGCAGACGGCGGCTGTGGACCTGTACGTGCGGTGTGGCTTCAGCATCGTGGAGGACGTTCGGGCGACGTTGGGCGACGGCAAGGCGCACGACGGCTACCTGATGGAAAAGGCGCTTCGTTGAGGCGCGTTCCACACCGGGGGCGCCGGTCGCGGGGAGCGGGCCGAGATGATCCCTCGCAAGCTCGGGACGGCAACCCTACGGATCCGGCGTGATGGCCAATTGCCGATGTTGCCGGGCCCCTCGAAACACCTGGATGCACTCGCGAAAGGTTTCCCCTCATGGCACTGGCAGTCCCGTCTCCCACGGCCGCACCGGGCAGGATGCTGCTGCCCGCGCTTGCTCTCGGCTCCTTCATCACGGTGCTCACGTTCTCGGCCCCCGCGCCGTTCCTGCCGGACATCGCGCGCGACCTCGGTGTCAGCGTGCCGCTGCTGGGCCAGGTCACGGCCGCGATGCTGATCCTGAGCGCACCGCTTGGCCTGGTCGCCGGTCCGGTGGCGGATCGCTATGGATCGCGTCGCCTCATCTTGCTGGGGCTCGCCGCCGCCGCCGCGTGCCTGTTCATTTTTGGCCTGACGCCGGTGTTCGCCGCGCTGTTCCTGGCCAGCATCGCCGGCGCGCTCAGTGAGGCGACGGTGCCAGGGCTCTCCCTGGCGATCGCTGGCACGCGGTACCACGGCCCCGCCTCGCGGCGGGCGATTGGCTGGACGATCGGGGCGCTCGCCTGCGCTCCCATCGTGGGCGTGCCGATCCTCACCATGATCGGCGGGGTCGCGGGCTGGCGCGCGGCATTCCTGGTGGCTGGCGGGGCGGCCTGCGTCATCGTCCTGCTCGCCGCCGCCTGGCTACCCGACGATGCCCAACGACCGGCAGAGGCGTTTCGGTTCCACACGCTTCTGGACGCCTACCGGCCGCTCCTGCGCGATGGCGCGATGCGGCGCCTGTACGGCTGTTCGGTCCTGCGCTCGGCGTGCTGGTTTGGTCTGCTCACGTACGTGGGCAGCTTGCTCAGAGAGCAATTCGGGCTCACCGCGAGCGAGACTGGCCTGGTCTATATGCTGGCGGGATCGGGCTATCTTGCGGGGAGCCTCGTTGCCGCGGGGCCGTTCGCACGCATCCCGGCGCGTCCGCTGGTGGCGATCAGCAATGCGATCATGGGGCTGCTGATGCTGGTCGCGTTCTCCGCCA
>JACCYX010000129.1 GCA_013696265.1 Chloroflexia bacterium | reverse complement strand
GCCACGCTGTACCACTCGCAGTTGACCTCCTCGCCGGCGGCCAGCAAGATGTCCAGCGATCCGCCCGGCACCGTTTCCTCCACGGTCAGGCGAGAGGTGCCATCGGCGGCGTAGATGGCGCAGAAGGCAAACGGGTCCTCCAGCCCTTCCTGCAGGTTCTCCCGGATCGTGTACATCCCCGGCGGCAGCGGCACCCCGTTGAGACCGAGGTCGACTGCCAGATCGACATCCGTCCGCAGCCCGGCCGTGGTCAGTTCCTGCCCTTCGAAGAGGACGGTGTAGTTCATGGCCGGCACGATCGGCTCGGTGCACATCTCCCGCGAATCCTCGATCGGGCGGGTGGCCGGGTTCCAGTTGATGGGACAGGCGAAGGTGAGCAGGGTGAGGTTCTTGATGGGCGCCGCTTCGTCGGCCACGATCGCGGGCGCGTCGGTCGCGGGATCGTCCAGGTCGTCGTCTGTGGCTCCGTCATCGGCATCGTCGGTCATTTCCCCGTCATCGGTCACGTCCTCATCGAGGGCACCATCGCTCCCGTCGTCCGTGGCTTCGTCGGTCGTTTCCCCGTCATCGATTGCATCCTCGACATCGACCGGTTCCTCCTCGGCCGGCACATCCTCCAGCGGCAGGCAGATTTCGCTTGCTTCGTCGTAGACCAGGCCTTCTGGACAATCGAACTCCTGCGCGGCGGCCGGACCGGGTGGCGTTACGAAGCCGAATAGAAACAGCAAGACGATGAGTCCCGGCAGATATGAGCGGCGAGCGTGACGCATGGCGCAAGTCCTCCTGAGCAACAGGTAAGGAGTTCACGATAGCCGTCACGGACCGAACGACACAGTGGTAGTTTTCCCCATTTCGCGGACGGTCCAGCCTGCGGAGCTGATTGAGCCGTCAGCCTCGCGGACGCTCACAATTCAGAACACATGTTCGTATTTGATGGTATACTTGAGGGAACGAACGGCGCCAATGGAGAGGGGTTTGGCTTCCTTTCCGGGGCGCCTGGATCGCAAGCCACAGTCAGGTGACTGAACCGCGCTCACAGGAAGGATTGCCCGCATGCTCAGACGGATTTCACGCCCCGATACTCCCGCGCGCTGGAGCGCCGCGCTCGGCCGGGCTCGGCGCGAAGGCGTCAGCGTCCGCCAACTCACCGCCTCCGGCGCCTGGATCGCGACCAGCACCAGCGATCCGCACTCCGCCTACGAGGTCAGCGTCTACCGCTGCACCTGCAAGGCCGCCGAGTTCGGCGACGATCCGGTTTGCAAGCACCGGGCGATGCTCCGGTATCACCTGCGGCTGCCACTGCACATTTCCGCTTCCGGCATGGCCTCGGCCGCTGCATCCAATCTTCGCCAGGCCGCCTGACGGACGGCGGTCGCGAGCCGGAATCCGTCCGCCCTGGTGGCCGGGATTATGGCGTGTCCAACTACCCCACAGGCGGGAGACACCTGATATACTGGCACTCCAGGCAGAAGCGGACCGATACGCAGCGTGGTCGCCGTCGCGACTCGATCATGGCCCATACCTCTTCCCGGCAGCCATCGTCCTACTCAATCACAATCGACATGCAGACGCGCCTTCAGGAATTCGTCATTCGATTCCATCACCGGTCAGCGGTACGAGGTGCCATCCAGTGCGTGCCCAGAAGAACACCCGGCCCGCCGCGAAGGTGACTGGACTCGTCCTCCTGTTGTTGGGCGTCGGCCTGGTGCTACTCTCGCTCCTGGCCGACCGGCTCGACCGCGATGGCGGCGAGGGGTTCGGGTACCAGCAACTGATCGCCCTCATCGTCGGCATCGTCCTGATCCTGGGCGGCGCGCGGCTCGTGGCTCAGCCCCTGTTCAATCGCCTGAACGGCGCGCCCGAGACCGGCGACCTCGACCAGCGGGGCGATCACGGTCGCGCCTGAGCGGCGAACCCTCCTGCCCGTTTCCATTGCATTCCAGATCATCCCGTGCGAACGGCGCACGGGACGTATCATTGGCGAACACCGTTCGTCCGGCGCGGGATCGTGTTCGCGCCCGACGAGAATGGGTCATACCATATCCGGGCCATCACCCGTGGACTCCCGGTTGCGGTCGAGTTCATCTCGACCCTGAACCTGGGCAGAGATGACTCGCCTCGCTCCGCTGGCGCTGCCCTCGCAAGCTCGGGACCGCCACTACCAGAGTTGTTCCATTGTTCAACCGGATTCCGTATCACTTCCCCGGCTGAACCATCGTCCACATTCCAGGAGTTTGACTACATCCATGTCCCATGCGTCCGCGCCCGCCAAACCCACCTCTCCGCTCCCCGCCAGGGGGGGCATCATCGCGCGCGAGGAGCGCGCCGCAATCGAGGCCATCCGCGATGCGTTGCGGACCATCGACCTCGATCCGGGATCGAAGCCGATCGACCTCCGGGCCCTGCCGTTCGAGGGAACGTGGGGCAGCGCCTCGACCATCTCCCGCCTCCTCGCTGGGGAACTGGTGAACCGCGAACTGGCCGCCCGCGGCGACCTGGAGGGGCTCTCGAAAAAGGAGTCCAAGCAGCGCGTCAACGAGCGCGTCGGACCCAGGGCGCAGGAACTTGCCGAACAGGTGGCGGCCGCCATCGCCGCCACCGGCCGGTTCGCCAGCGTCGAGG
>JACCYX010000122.1 GCA_013696265.1 Chloroflexia bacterium | reverse complement strand
AAGGTTCCCCAGGTTCCCCAGGTTCCCCGATGAGGTTCCCATAGGCGCCGTGCTACCATAACGATGCCAGGCGAACACAACCGGCGCAGTGCGCCCAGGTGACCGATGGCGTCCTCCGACGTGCAACAGAATGCGACACCACCGAAGCCGTTTCCCTGGACTGGCCGGTCCACCGAGGCGGCGTTGCTCGTGGCCGAGGACGTCCTGACCGATCAGGCGATCGCCGATCAGCTCGGCATCAACCGGGCCACGCTCCACCGCTGGAAGCAGCATCCTGACTTCGCCGCCGCGGTGGCCCGCAATTACGACGTGTTGCAGAGCCGGGCCCTTCGTCGCGGTCTGGCCCGGCTCGATGTCCGGATGCGCCGGTACGACCGCCGGGCTGACGCCCTGGACCGGATCGTCGCCGAGCGGGCCGCTGACCCGTCAATGCAGACCGTGCCGGGTGGCACATCCGGCTACCTCGTGCGCCAGCTCAAGAGCATCACGGTCACGGTCGAGGGGAGCGAGGGCGACGACGGAGACGACACCGGCCCGTCCACCGTTCGGCAGTACATCGAGGAGTTCCACTTCGATGCGGCACTCGATAAGGCCCTGCGGGAGCTGGAGAAGCAGGCCGCGATCGAAGCCGGCCAGTGGAACGAGAAGCGCGAGGTCTCGGGCAGCATCTCGATCACGATCGCCGGCGTCGACACGGAGAAGCTCTAGTGGTCTCGGCCGTTCAAGAGGTGACGTTCCGACCCCGGGGCGATGCGGTCAGGCTCATGGAGTCGCGTGACGACGAGATTCTCCTCGAAGGCCCGGTCGGGACCGGCAAGAGCTACGCCCTGATCTGGAAGTCCCACCTCGTCGCCCTCAAGTACCCGAACGTCAAGATCCTCTGGGTCCGGAAGACGCTGGTCAGCCTGACCGCCTCGGTGGTGGCAACCTACACCGACAAGGTCCTGTCCACCGCCCGGTATGGGATCGACTACTACGGCGGCTCCCGGATCGAATCGCCGGCGTTCCGCTACCCCACGGGCTCCCGGATCATGCTCGGCGGGATGGACAAGGCGAGCAAGATCATGTCGACCGAGTACGACCTGATCTGCGTCTTCGAGGGCACCGAGTTGACGCTCGACGATCACGAGCGCCTCGTCACCCGGCTTCGCAACGGCGCCATGCCGTACCAGCAGCTCCTCGTCGATTGCAACCCCGGGCCGCCCACTCATTGGCTGAACCAGCGGGCCAGCACCGACGGCATGCTGCGGCTTTACTCCCGGTACCCGGACAATCCGCGGCTCTGGGACGAGGCGACACAGTCGTGGACCGAGGAGGGCTACAACTACGTCGTGGTCAAGCTCGGCAAGCTGACCGGCGTCCGCAAGCTCCGGCTCGTCGATGGCAAGTGGGCGGCCGCCGAGGGCCAGATCTACGAGTCCTTCGATCCCGAACACCACCTCCTCGACGAAACGCAGCTGAAGGCGATCGGCATCCTCAACGAGGACGGGACGCTGAACCGCACCGTGGTTCGTGACGTGATCGTCGGGGTCGACTGGGGTTTCACCAACCCCGGTGTCCTCTCGGTCTTCGCCGTCGATGGCGATGGCCGGATGTACCTCGTCTACGAGGTCTACATGACCCGGAAGACCATCGACTGGTGGATCGATCAGGCCCGGATCATCAAGCGGCGGTTCAACCCAAGCGTTTTCCTCTGCGACCCCTCGGAGCCCGGCTACATCGAACAGTTCAAGGGGGCCGGACTGCCCGCCGAGAAGGCCGAGAACGACATCAAGCTCGGGATCGACGCTGTGCTGACCCGGCTCGATCCCGAGGACGACAGCCGGCCCCGGCTCTATCTCTCCCGCGATGCGCTGGCGGCGATCGACGAGGACCTCAAAGAGGCGGGCAAACCCTGGTGCACCGCGCAGGAGTTCCTGTCGTACGTCTGGCCGACCGCGACCGGCGCCAATGGCACGCTCGGCGAGAAGCCGGTCGACGAGAACAACCACGGGCTCGACGCCCTGCGGTACGGCGTCGCCCACTTCGACCTTCGCCGCTACATGGAATTCGTCTAGGAGTCCCCATGGTCACGACGCTTCCCGACGCAATCGAATGGACCATCAAGGGGCTGAAAAGCGACGGCCTCAACCAGCAGTACCACCGGTACGATCGCTACCTGCGCGGCAAGCACCCGCTCCAGTTCGCGACGGCGAAGTACCAGAGCGCGTTCGGCCAGCTCCTTCAGGCCCTGGCCTACGACCGGACCAACATGATCGTCGACGCCCTCGCCGACCGGCTCCAGGTGATTGGCTTCACCGGGAAGGGGACGGCCGGCAAGGAGGCGCTGGCACTCTGGGACGCCAACAGCATGGACCGGCGCGAGGGCGAGGTCGAAACCGAGGCGCTGGGCAAGGGCGATGCCTACCTGATCGTCGAGAAGCATCCCCGCACCGGCAAGGTCCACTACTGGCCCAACGACGCCGACCGCTGCCGGATCTTCTACAGCGAGGAAGAACCCGGCCAAACTGAATTCGGGACCAAGTTCTGGAAGCTCGACTCCGGCTACATGCGGCTCAACGTCTACCGGCGAGACCGGATCGAGAAGTACATCAGCCGGACGAAGATCACCAGCGGCGTCCCCACCTCGGCCAAAGTGTTCGAAGAATTCAAGGTGGACGGCGAAGCGTGGCCGGTCATGCTCGACGTGACCGACACGGTCCCGATGTTCCACATCGGCAACAACGCCCGGACCGGCGGGTACGGCCAGAGCGAACTGCTGCACGCGCTGCCGATGCAGGACGCGCTCAACAAGACGCTCGGCGACCTGATGGTCGCGATGGAACTGGGCGCGTTCCCCCAGAAGGTGATCCTCGGCGTCGATCGCTTGCCGCCGGCCCAAACCCCGGAAGGCGAAGAGGCCCGGAAGAAGCTGAACGAGTTCGAGCTCGGGATGGACCGCATCCTTACCGTGATCGGCCAGAACGCCCGGATCGCCGAGTTCCAGGCCGTGGCGCTGGCCCAGTTCATCGCAACCGCCGAGTTCTTCGACAAGACGATCAGCCGGGTGACGCGCGTGCCGGTTCACTACCTGAGCATGACCGCCGACTTCCCAAGCGGAACCGCCGAGCGACTGGCCGAGACGCCGTTCGTGGCCAAGATCGAAAACCGGCAGCGGGCTCGCGGTGAGATCTACGGCAACGCCAGCGCCTACGGACTGCGGCTCAACGGAGTGGCCGATCCCGGCGAGATCACGCCGGTCTGGAAGAGCGCGGCGCCGCTCTCGATCGAGGAAGAGCTCGACATGGCCATGAAGCAGCGAGGCATCGGCGTGCCGTTGGAGTACGTCCTCAAGGGTATCAGCACAATCGAGAAGACCGACATTCCGAAGATCATCACGATGGTGGCCCGATCTCGGGAGGAAGCGGCCCGGGCATTTAACAGCGGCGCGCTGACGCCGACGCT
>JACCYX010000115.1 GCA_013696265.1 Chloroflexia bacterium | reverse complement strand
CGATCTTGTCCGGCATCACCGGTTCTTCGATCCAGTACGGGCGGTACTCCAGCAGCAGTTCGGACATGCGGATCGTGTACGGCACGTCCCAGCTCATCCAGGCATCGATCATGATCTCGACATCGGGCCCGACCGCCTCGCGCAGGGTCTTGATCAGTTCCACATTCTTGCGGATGCCCTCGTGACCGTCGGCGGGACCGTTGCGCACGAACCACTTGGTCGCCTTGTAGCCCTCGTCGGCAAACTTCTTCGCCTGGTTGAACGCTTTCTCCGGCTCGATCGAGTAGCCCAGGGCGCTGGCGTAGGCCGGGATCTCCTTGCGAATGGGACCACCCAACAATGCGTAGACGGGAGCGTTGGCCCACTTGCCGCGCAGGTCCCAGAGTGCGCAATCGATCACGCTGATCGCGAACATCGCCTCGCCCTTGCGGCCATGCACCGCCAAACGATACATGATGTCCCAGAGGCGCTCGGTAGCGACCGGGTCCTCGCCGATCAGCAGGTCGCGGAACTGCCGCCAGGCGATGAACGCGACGTCGAGCGAGGTTGGTCCGCCGATGCCGGTGATGCCCGCGTCGGTTTCGACTTCGATGAAGACCGAGGAGACCGGCAGCCCGGCATCGTCGGTCGAGCGCATCTCCTTGCGCTGCCGGGCCTTGTATTCGGGATAGACATCGATCGGCTGGATCAGCCGCTCTTCCCAGAACACGCCCTCGAATGGGAGCGTGCCTGAAACCTGGTGCAGACGGACATCGGTGATCTTCATGGTCTTCCCTCTCGCGGTGCATGACCGCGCCTCGGTCGCGTGCAGGACGCCAAATCAGGATGCGTCAGCCTACCAAGCGCCGCGAACGGTGGGAAGTGCTCCGGGGATGCGGCCCGCGCCTCACGACTCCCGGACAATGGCCTCGATGTAGCCGAGATGCTCGACGAAGTGCGCATCGCCGTTCCCGGAGATTCGGCCCAGGATCGGCTCGCCGCTGTCCTCGCCCGGTTCGGCAGGCCGGAAATGCGAGTACGGCTGCCGCGGATCGTCGTCGCTCATCGACGACACCAGGGCGCGGAGTTGTTCGTGCGTCGACCGCAAAAGGGCCAGCACCTCGGTCAGCGGCACGTCCTTCGTGGCGGACTGGATCACGGCGTTGATCGCATCGTCGCCGCCGTCGAGGTACACCGCTTCATCGACCCCCAATCCCTCATGACGCGGCTTTCCTTGCAGGAGAAAGACCATCGACCGCTCCCAGGCCGCGAGGTGCATGAGATGATCCTTCGCGGCCCAGCCCGCCGGGTCCTGAGGGCCGGTGAGCTGGCGATCGTCGAACTCGCCGATTCGTTGTTCCAACCGTGACCAGGACTCATCCAGCCGGCGTTCGAGTTCGGCTTTGGATTGTGGTGGTCCCTGTTCAGTCGACATGGTAGTCATCCTTCTGTAGTGGTTCATTCGCGATGCGCTGAAAGAGCCGCGTTGAATGTGCAACGAACGGCCCACGCCGCTATTCGATGGGTGAAGCGCCTATTCCGCGTCCCGCCACGAATGGAGCGGTTCCCAGCCCAGAAGCCGTTTGGCTTTCGCGATGTCGAAGGCCGAAGCGCACCCCTCGATCGGCGCCCGGATTACGGTTTCCGGCGAGACCCGCCGGATCGCCTCCTCGGTCGCGACGTTCAGCAAGGTGTCGGAGGCGACGATGTTGAACGGCTCGAACCCGTACGGCGCAACCCGCGCGGCCTCGATCGCCAGCCGCGTGGCGCGGGCGGCATCCCGGATGTCGATGTAGCCCCAGAAGCCACGTCCACCTTCGGCGAAAAGCTCGTCATTCATCTCCTGGCCGGGACGCCCACGCAACTCCTCCGGGCATGCAACCCAGTGGAAACGCAGACAGGCGACCGACATCCCGTCGCGCCGCGCGAACATCTGGGCAGTCCGTTCGTCGACCTCCTTGGAGAGTCCGTAGGCGTCGTGATTCAGGAGCGGGTGCGCCTCGTCAAGCGGGACGTAATCGGCGAAGAACCGCCGCTCCGACCAGGCCATGCCGTAGGCGGAGACGCTGGAGGCGATCGCCGCCCGCCTGATGCCGAGCAACGAGGCCGCCTGCAACACGGCGAACGTCGCCCCGGTGTTGTTGCCGAACACGACCTCGTCGGGATGCGAGTTCGGTCCTGGAATGGCCCCAAGGTGGATCACCGCGTCGCAACGTTTCATGGCATAGGCGATCTCGCCGACATCGCGGATGTCGGCGAGCACGAACCGCGCCCCCAGCGGCAGCCGTTGGGCGGGCCGCACCCGGTCGATCGAGACGACCTCGTACTCATGGTCCAGCAACTCAGTCACGACCTGGCTGCCGAGGCGGCCGCTGCCGCCGGTGACCAAAATCCGCTCGCTCATGTTCAGTCCTTCTCCTGTTTCAGGCATCCACAGAACCCTTCTCCAGGCACTTCCGCCGTCCAACCGGTAGGGGAGCACCTGGCGCCTGTCCAGAGCGCAGCGTGGGATGCTCCCGCTGTACTGGAAGTGCCGAACCGCGGGAGCACCCAAGGTGCTCCCCTACCAGACACGATGGACAACGGGCCACGTCTGAACCGTCAAGACATCATTCGTGAAAGGCAGCGTAGCGGGGAATGACGGATTGGTACATCCGTCAGGCGGACGGCGTTCCCCGGCCAACGCGCGTTCGGACCTTCGCCAGCACGGCGGTCACTTCGGGCACCCGGCAGAGCCGGGCCGTCACGACGTAGGCGGCGCCCAGCGCCATGACGGCGAAAATGAACAGGGGATACCCCCACAAGCGCCCGCCCTCGGCCGGATCCGTCACCCGCGCCACTGGCCCGCCAATCGCCCAGCCTAATACCAGCAGCACCAGCGTCGCCGGCACCATTCGCGCCACCGGCCGCGCCAGCCCACCGATCAGGTGCGGGGTGCGCCGCGCCAGCAAGCCGAGCAGGACGAGCATACGCACGATGCTCGAGAGCGACAGGCTCAGCGCCAGCCCCGCGAGCCCCATCCGGTCCAGCAGGAACCAGCTCAGGCCAACGTTGAGGACCACCGCCAGGGTCGAGACCAGCAGTGGGGTGCGGGTGTCGTGCATCGCGTAGAAGGTCCGTGTCAACGGCTCGATGATCGATCGGGCCAGCAAGCCGAGCGCGAACCAGGCGATCGTGTCGACCACCATAGTGGTGGATTCGGCGGTGAAGTTGCCGTATTGCAGCACGACCTGGACGATGCTTTGCCGGAGGGTGAAGAACATGACCGCCGCCGGTATCGTGAGGAAGATGAGGGGCCGGAGCGCCTGGAGCAGGGTTTGCCGCACCCCGCCCAATTCCCCCAGCTCAAATTGCCGGACCATGCGCGGGAAGATTACGGTCGAGAGGCTCAGGGCCAGGATTCCGTGCGGCAGCATCACCAGTTGCTGGCCGTAGGAGAGCGCCGAGATCGCGCCGTCACCCGCCCGCGAGGCAAAGTTCGTCATCACGATCAGGTTGGATTGGCTGACGAACTGGCCCGCCAGGCGCGGTCCCACCAGCCGCGCGACTTCCCGCAAGCCTTCGACCCGGAGCGAGAGCGTGGGCCGGATCGCCAGGCCGTGCCGCAGGAGCCAGGCGAACTGGATTCCGGCGTGCCCCGCCGCGCCAGCGATCACCCCGGCGACGAGGCCGTGGATACCCAGCGACGGGCTCAGCAGCAACGCCCCGAGGATGATCCCGACGTTGTAGACGATCGGGGCCACCGCCGGCAGGGTAAACATGTCTTGCGCTTCGAGCATGCCCTTGGCCGCCGCGCCCAGCCCCAGCAGCAAGGGCGAGAGCAGCAGGAGCCGGGTGAGGTCGACCGCCAGGTCCCGCGCCGCGGGCGACAGCTCCGGGGCGATCAGCCCGGCGACCAGCGGTTCGGCAAAGACCAGGATGAGCTGGGCCACCAGCAGCAGGATCACCACCGTCCAGGTCAGCAGGGCGTTCGCCAGCCGCCAGGCTCGCTCCTCATCGCCCCTCGCCAGGAACCCGCCAAAGACGGGAATGAAGGCCGACCCGAAGGCGCCGCTCATCACGATCACGAAGAGCAGGTCGGGAATGCGAAAGGCGGCGTTGTAGGCGTCGAGGGTTTCGCCCGTGCCGAACCGGGCGGCGATCACGACTTCCCGCAGCATGCCCAGCACGCGGCTCACCGCGAACGCGCCGGCGATAATCGCCGCATGGCCCGCCAGGGAACGGCCCGTCACGAGCGAGTACATCCCTGAGGAAGGGCGACGCCACCTGAGTTTCACGATGCGTACACCCTCAACCGAATCCCGATCATGGCTGGCACGAAAGGAGAATCGCCACCGGTCAACGGCGGCGCAACACCCTCATTGGCGCCCGAAGCAGCCGGCGGCCGTAGCCGTACTCGTGCAAGAACGGTCTCAGGTCATCCGCGGCAAACGCCGGAAACGCGCGTGCCCCCATGCACGATCGCGCCCACGTCCAGGGGGAAAGGTCGCCGGACCGAATCATCGGCCACGACGTGGCGACATCGCTGATCGCGTCCAGCCATCGTACACCGGCCCTGAACTCCATCTGTGGGGCCGGGCTCTGCCCGGCGAGGTCGCGATAGTGCAGCAGCGGGAAGTCGATACCGGCGACGGTCGGGAGATTGATCGGCTTTACCCACCGCGGGTTCAGGTCGGTCACCTTCAGCAGACCGTCCCGGTCGTCGCGCTTGAACTCGATCGTCCCGAAACCCCGATAACCGATGTTGCGAAAGAACGTCAGGCCGAACTCGGCAAACTCCGGATCGTGGAAGGTTTCGGCGAGCGAGCCTCGCCCGAATTCCCTCGGGAACTGCCGGAGCTTGTGCGTCGTCAACACGCCGAGTGGCGTCCCGTCATGCGTCAGGTACATGTAGACAGTTTGGACGTTCGTGTCCGGGCCGGCAATGATTTCCTGGACCATCACCGCCACGTTGGTCGGGAAGATCTTTTCGAAGGAGGAGATGAGTTCCTCCGGCGAGAAGACCTTGATGCCTTTACCGGCGCCGGGAAAGTGCGCTTCCCACATGTGGGAGTAGTACGGCTTGAGGAATACCGGATAGATGAGATCGTGCTTGATCTGGTGGACATCGTCCATCGTCTTCGGATCGAGGGTCTTGGCGTGCGCGTACCCGACGCTTGCGGTCAGCTCATAGAGCTTGCGCTTGTCGAGCGCGGCTTCCATCACTTCGGCGGGCGGCACGTTGAAGCGAAAATAGTCCCGCAGCACGTCGCGGTATCGCGAGATGAAGAGCACGAAGGCGTCAGAGGCGGGAGAAAGGATCCCAGGCTGATCGAGGCGCTTGCCCTGGTCGATCAGGAACTCCGCCAGTTGGTCTGGTTCCAGGACCGGATGCGGACTCCGCAAGCAACGGCCATACCGCGAAACGAACCCGGCATGATTGGGATCCGGATCCAACCCTATGACGGGAACACCCGCCCGCCCCAGGCTGCGCATCGCCCCAAGCCCGGCGAGGCTCACGTTGAGGACGAAGGCAACCGGCCCATCCGGCTGTTGCCTCGCCGTGGAACGCATCCTCTTCATGAAAATCCAGGTCCTTTCCAAATACGGCCTACGAACGATCGAATCGAATCGTCGGTAAGCAAGGATAAGCCGATTGGACGGTGAGCATTGGACAAGGACACACCTATCCTGGTGAAGCGGAGCGACCAGGCGGACACCGACTGCCCAGTCAACCCCTGCTTCCGCTTCGCCCACAGTGCGTCCAACGGTCATAATCGCTCATCCCCAGCCGGCGGCACGGATTCGGTCCAGCCTCCAACGTGCTCGCGGGCCAGGTTTGCTCCTTCTTGCCGGAGGGCGACGAGCCAGAGCCTTAAATACCGCATCTTCCGAGATCGATGGTCGATTTCACGGCGGTACATGCAGGCGCCATTCTGGTTTAACATTGCCGGAGCGGCTATCCTGCATGCGACGTGATGATGCGGCCATGACGATGGGAGCGGTGGCGGCATATCGGGATGGACTCTCATTCCCTTCCAACCCGCCGTTAATCCAGCCGTATCACACTAGAATGCATAAGGCGTGTCAGGCTATCCGATGGCCTGACGGTGTCCGTTATGCCCAGATCGTCCATTCCGGAGCGTTTTACGGAAGCAGATATGGGGTTCAGCATCCAAACTCGAAGGGATCGAACCATTCAGTGACAGCACGTCGAAATCACAGCGAAGTTGGGGCAAAGTGGGACTCCGCGATCGCCCGCCTCGACGGCGATTTGCTGCAATCGTGGCGATGGGGAGTTTTCAAGCAGCGGCATGGTTGGCACGCCCGGCATGTCTGGACCACTGGGAGCGGTAGGGAAGCGTTGGCGCAGGTGCTGTTTCGACGCTTCGGTCCATTTTCCATTGCCTATCTGCCCCGTGGCCCCGTGATGTCCAACCCTGCTTCAGACAACCTTGACCTGCTTCACGACATTGATGACGTTTGCCAACAGAACCGGGCGATCGTCCTCGTGATCGAACCGAATCAACCGCTGCCAGACGCGTGGTTCGAACAGAGCCGTGGATTTGTGCGCGGTCCGGCCGCCTTCCAGTCGGCCCGTACCGTCAGGGTCGATCTCCTCGATGATGACCGCCTCCTGGCCCAAATGCGGAAGGATACCCGCTACAACATTTCCTATGCCCAGCGGCATGAGACAACCATTGACCGCGCCGCGTCAGGCGATGCCCAGATCGACATGTTCTATCGCTTGCTGCGGGAAACATCGCAACGGAACGGATTTGGCATCCATTCCCAGGCGTATTACAAGGATTTCCTGGAAACATTCGGAGACCAGGCGGTCCTGTTCTTCGCGCGCGTCAACGATGTGGTCACCGCCGGGCAGATCGCCGTGCGGGTTGGCGGCGAGGCGCGATCGATGTACGCGGGATCGACCCGGTCTCTCCGGACTCGTGGCGATACCGCGCTCCTCCAGTTCGCCACCATGCAGTGGGCGCGCGACCACGGGTGCACCCGCTATGACATGGGTGGCATCGCCCCCGAATCTCCAGCATCCGGGAGCAATCAGGATGACGCACGCACCGGCTCAGACCTCGTTGGCGTTCATCAGTTCAAGACCGGATTCGGTGGACATATCGTTGCCTACCCGGAAACGGTCGAGCGACGGTATCGTCCCCATGTCTCCTGGCTGATGCGCCGCCTCAACGCCCGTTTCAGGGCGGCGCCGGAACAGGCGTTGGGATCCGCACCGGAAACCAATTAGCGTCGTCCCGCACGGCCTGGCGTACGCGGTCGATCGATACAGCCAGAAACTGGCTATCCACCGCGTGCACTATCTCCCTGATGTCTTCACACCCTCTTCACAAGCCACATCCAGACTGGAAACATGGGATCGTGAACAAACGTGTTCCTGATCCCGGTCCGCATCGGTCCGGCAAGACCAGACCGTGAGTCTTGGAAAGGGCTACGTACAATGAACCGTCGATGGATATTTGCCGCACTCTTCCTCCTGACGCTGGGCGTCATCACGGCGGCTGTCTTCTGGGCGCCCGGCCGCGATTGGGACCGGCGGGACAACCGGGTCGAGGTGGTGCGGGTGGTGGACACTGGCGGCAACGCCGTCGAAGCTGGATCGACCATCGTCGTCGAGCCTGGGCATGGTGGCTTCCCGTTCGGCCTGCTGCTCATCCCGCTCTTCCTCTTGCTGATCTTCGGTTTCCTGCGCGGCGGATACCGGGGACCAACCGGCGGCGACCCCTGGGGTCCGGGCGGCGGCGATCGCGCGCAATGGCTCGACGACTGGCACGCCCGCCAGCACCGGGCGATGGCGCCAGCCGAACCGTCAACACCCTCTGACCCGTCGTAGCCACTGGTGACTTGGACACTGGCCCATGCAAACCATCCTGATCGTTGAAGACGAACCGGCCCTGGCCCGCCTGGCCCACGACTACCTGGCGCGGGCCGGCTACCGGGCGGTCACGGCCGCCGGCGTCCAGTCAGCCGGCCCGCGGCTCCAGGCCGACCGGCCGGACCTGGTGGTGCTGGACCTGGGCCTGCCCGACGGCAACGGCCTGGACCTCCTTCGCGATCTCCGCCAGTCGAGTGACCTGCCGGTCATCATCCTGACCGCCCGCGGCGGCGAGGTGGACCGCATCGTCGGCCTCGAACTCGGGGCCGACGACTACATGGTCAAGCCGTTCAGCCCCAACGAGCTGGTGGCCAGGGTGCGCGCCGTGCTGCGGCGCGGCAACCGGCGGCGGGATGCCCACGAGCGGATCGACGCGGCTGATCTCGCGATCGATATTCCCCGGATGCGCGTCACGCGCAACGGCGTCCCGATCGACCTGACCGCGACCGAGTTTCACCTGCTGGCCACCCTGGCCCGGGAACCGGGCCGGGTCTTCACCCGGGGTCAGCTGCTCAACGCGGTCCACGGCGTAATGACCGACGCCTACGACCGGGCGATCGACGCCCACGTCAAGAACATCCGGCGCAAGCTCGAATCGAGCGAAACGCGCGAGCACTACATCCAGACCGTGCATGGCGTCGGCTACCGGTTCGCCGATGCGGGGTAGGAGCGGCGGGGGCCGGCCGCCGCACCCGCCCCCCTGGTGGCCCGAAGGCGAGCCCTGGCCGGAACCAGGCCGCCCGCCGGTGCGGCGCGGACGCAAGCTGCGGCGGCGGCTCTTCCTGTTCCTGGGATTCATCTTCCTCCTCTTCGTGGTGGCCGCATTCGTCGTCAACCACGCCGGCGACACCTGGGGCCCGCCCCGGAACGGTGACGACGGCCCACCGGATGGTTTCTGGTGGCCGCCGGTCGCCCTGCTCCTCATCGGCTCCCTGATCTTCCTCGCGGCCCGCAAGATCACGCGGACCTTCGCCCCGCTCGAAGGCGTGATGGACGCGGCCGGGCGCGTGGCCGAAGGCGACTACGCCGTGCGCGTGACGCCAGGCGGTCCGTCCGATGTGCGGGGCGTGGTGACGGCCTTCAACACCATGACCGAGCGCCTCGCCACCAACGAGACCCAGCGCAAGCACCTGCTTTCCGACATCGCCCACGAGCTGCGAACCCCGCTCGCCGTCGTCCACGGCACGATCGAGGGCATGATCGACGAGGTCTATCCCGCCGATCGCGAACACCTCTCTCCCTTGCTGGACCAGACCCGGACTATCGCCCGCCTGCTCGACGACCTCCAGACCGTGGCCACCGCCGAAGCGGGCATGCTCACCCTGCACCGGGGCTCACTAGACCTGGGCGACCTGATCCGCGACGTCGCCGGATCGTACGCGCCGATGGCGGCGCGGCGCGGCGTCACGGTCACGACCGCCATTGCCCAGCCCGTGACACTCGATGCCGACGCCGGCCGGATTCGGCAGGTGCTGGACAACCTGGTGACGAACGCCCTGCGCTACACGCCCGAAGGCGGCACGATCGGGCTGGAATTGGCGGCCGCGGATGGCGAGGCGGAGATCGTGGTTCGCGACACCGGCCGGGGCATGCCGCCCGAGGATGCCGCCCGGATGTTCGAGCGCTTCGTCAAGTCGTCGGATTCCGGCGGAAGCGGCCTGGGTTTGGCGATCGCCCGGAGCCTGATCGAGGCCCACGGCGGCATGATCTCCGCCGTGAGCGCCCTTGGCCAGGGAACCACCGTCACGATTCGATTGCCGTAATCAGGGAGATTCGTCTGTTGCCGTTCCGGGGCACAGCGGATGCCGGCGGCGGCGAGGGATTAGAGACAGGGGCTCGCGAACGTATCAGGCGGGAGACCACTTATTTCCGTCGCCGGTATGAGCAGTCAGCATGCAACCTGAGCCGACTGGAGGAATGTCATGCTTCACCTGAACCGTTCGGTCATGACGCACCGACGATTGCTCCTGTTCAAATGGCTGATGGTCTTGATCCCTCCCGTTGCGATCACATTGGGCCACATCCTGCTGGGGCATGTGGTGGGCAGGCTGGCTGAGATCCTGGTTGTAGCCTCCCTGACCCTGGTGCTGGCCTACATTTTCGTATTCAGGGTCCTACGAAAACTCGAGGCTGAGGCATTGGCCCGGGAGCAAGACATCCTGACCATGAACGCCGTGATGCGGGAACGGGAGCGGCTGGGCCGGGAACTTCACGATGGCGCGGCGCAGCTCGTCGCGCACCTGC
>JACCYX010000112.1 GCA_013696265.1 Chloroflexia bacterium | reverse complement strand
ATCTGGGACGAGATCGAGTTCCGGATCGGCGGCTGGACCCGCGGCCAGCTGGTCCTTATGGTCATCATCGGCGTCTGCTCGGGTGTGGCCTACTGGTTCTTCGACCTGCGGTTCTGGTTGGCGCTGGCGATCTGGGCGGGCGTGACTGAAGCGATCCCGTTCATCGGCCCCTTTATCGGGGGCGGAACGGCCGCCCTGTTCGCCCTGGCCGAATCTCCCGAGAAAGCCCTGTGGGTCATCCTCTTCGTGGTCATTCTCCAGCAACTCGAGGGGGCGGTCCTCGTGCCGCGGGTCATGAAGAACGCCGTGGGCATGAGCCCGCTGACCGTCATCCTCGCGGTGCTGATCGGCAACGCCCTGGCGGGACCGCTTGGTTCCCTGCTGGCGATCCCGATTGGGGCGGCCTGCCAGGTGCTGGTCAGCAACCTGCTCCGAAGCCGGGACGACCGGCTGGCCACCGAACTCAGCACCATGGACATCGCGCCGCTTTCGCCGTCCCAATTCGGCTCGCCGTTCGCACCGTCCGATGGGTCGCTGGCGAGAATCCGGCGGGGCATGAAACCCTCGCCAAAGCCAGCGCCGCGGCAGGACGTGTCGCCTGAAGCCGGGGCGCCGAGATCATGAGCCTCTCCGTCAGGCCACGGGGTCAAGGGCATGACGCGCCCGCCGGCGGCCCCGAAGATTCGGCGGAGTTTCTGCGAACGATCATCGCCCTTTTCGACGACATCATCGACGCCGAGCACGCGTTGACGGCCCTTCGCAAGAGCGACCAGCCGTCCGAGGGAATTTCGGTGATCCTCCGGGAACGCGTGCTGGACCCCGACCCCACCGTGCAGTACCAGACCGTGCTTTCCCGCGTCATCGCCTCGTCGGCGCTGGACGCCGTGGGGAGCTGGCTGCAGGGCCTGGCTTCGCTCATCCTGCCGGACCGGGCGAGCTACCTGGTGGCGGGGCCGATTGGCGCGGTGCTGGCGACGATCAAGGATGCTCGTCCCTCGACCGCCGACAGTGAAGCGGCCACCGTTGTCGGGGACGGTTCGAGCCGGCAGCTTAGCCGGGCGATTACCGCCTTCGGCTTCAGCCAGGACGAATCGCACTACCTCGAAGAACGGGTGGTGGCCGGCTCGCCATTGATCGCGGTCACCTCTGGGTCGGCGGACAAGCTCCGGGCGGCCCACAAGACATTCGCCGCCTTCGATGCGGTGCACCTGGGCCTGGCGCGAACCGAGAACTCGATTCACCAGACCGCCACGCGCCTCCTGGTCACCGGTCCCCACGCTGGCGGATCAGTCGTGATCGCGGATGCCATCGCTCCGCTGCGCCGCTTGACGAGCGACGGCGGCTGGCGCAACCACTCGATCGACCTGCGTGGGCGGCAGGCGACCACGGCTGGTGGCGAGCCGCTCGGGACGATCGTCGATGTTCTCTTCGAGAACAGGTTGCTGCCGGAGGGTGAGCGCGCTCCCCAATCGGCGGCGGACCGCCGGGGCGTGATCATCCGGTACGTGCTGGTCAGCTTTGGAGGTGTGCTCGGCGTATGGCGAAGCCGCGTGGCCGTGCCGGCGATGCTGGCCGACACCACGGGCTGGCAGGTCAGGATCGACACGACGCGCGAAGAACTCCGGGCGGCGCCACGGTTCGACACCCTCGCTCCGCTCAGCCGCCAGGACGAGGTGACGATCTGCACCTACTTCGACGTGCCACTGTACTGGCTCAACGGTCAGGATGGCGCAGACTGATTCGAAACTCGAGCGAGCGGTTCGCTATCGGCAGGCCGCCCATAAGACTGGTGGGCGTAGGGGCGATCCTCCGTGATCGCCCGATGCATCGGATTCGCCTGGTTCGGATTAACTCGGAGGTTGACCCCTACGGACGGCCCGTCCAATGCCTGCTTCGTCCTCTGTCTACCTGATGTTATCCGTGAGAACTGGTCTCCCGCAACGATCAGGATGCTGGCGCGGGAACGTCATCGGTCTTGCGCATGACGCTCATGAACCGCTGCCAGGGTGGGGCGCCGTGTTCAGCGAAGATGATCTTGCCATCCTTGCCCACGATCACGACCGACCGCTGGATCCCCTCGCCGCCCGGCTTGATCGCGCCGTAGAGATACGCGACCCGGGCGTCCTCGTCCACAAGAAGATCGAAGTTGAGACCGTGTTCCTTGCAGAAGGCTTTGTGGCTTTGCGCATCGTCGGGATTGACACCGATCGGCTCGATGCCCGCGCCGCGCAACGGCTCGATGTTCTTGCGCACCTGAATCAACTGGTCGGTGCAACCGGGCGTGAAATCTTTCGGATAGAAGATCAGCATGGCGCGGACGAATCCCCGCAGATCCGTGAGATGGAAGTTTTCGCCTTCGTCGTTCTTCAGCGAGAAATCGGGAGCCTCGGCTCCCACTTCGATCAACGTCATTTCGTTCCCATTATGGCACCGCCAACATGCGATCGAGCGCGACCCGCGCCGCCTCGGCAATCTCTGGCTCGACCGAAATCTCGTTGACGATCTCGCCGCGCACGAGGTGTTCGAGCGCCCACAGCATATACGCCGGATGGATACGGTACATCGTCGAGCAGGGGCAAATCACTGGATCGAGGCAGAAGATCGTCTTGCCAGGCATCTGCGCCTGGAGCCGGCGGACCAGGTTGATCTCGGTCCCGACCGCCCAGGCCGTGCCCTCCGGCGCGGCCCGGATCACGTCGATGATGTACTCAGTGGAACCGTCAAAATCCGCCGCCTGCACGACCTCCAGCGGGCACTCTGGATGCACGATCACATTCACTTCCGGGTAGTCTTCGCGCGCCTTGTCGATCTGGGCCACCGAGAACCGGGCATGCACCGAGCAATACCCTTTCCACAGGAAAACCCTGGCCTTCCGCAACTGCTCCTCGGTGTTGCCGCCCAGCGGCTTGAACGGATCCCAGACCACCATCTGGTCGAGCGGGATCTCCTTGCGGACGCCGGTGTTCCGTCCCAGGTGCTCGTCGGGGAAGAAGAAGAGACGCTCGCCCCGCTCGAAGGCCCAGTCGTAGACACGAGGCGCGTTCGACGAGGTGCAGACGATACCGCCGTTGCGGCCGCAGAAGGCCTTGAGCGATGCCGCCGAGTTCATGTAGGTCACGGGCACGATGCCGGTAATGCCGAGATCGGTAAGGGTGTTCCAGGCAGCCTCGACATCTTCCGGCTTGGCCATGTCGGCCATCGAACACCCGGCTTCGAGATTCGGCAGGATGACGTGCTGGTCCGATGCTCCAAGGATGTCGGCGCTCTCGGCCATGAAATGCACGCCGCAGAAGAGCGTGAACTCGGATTCGGTTTGCGCCGCCGCGAGCTGGGAGAGCTTGTACGAATCACCCTGGAAATCGGCGAACTGGATGACTTCGTCGCGCTGGTAGTGGTGGCCGAGGATCGTCAACCGGCTCCCGAGTTGGTGGCGAAGTTCCCAAATCCGGGCATCGCGCTCGTCGGCGGGCATCTTGAAGTAGTCACGATCGATTCGCTCCTGGCGAAGCGGCCCGACGCCGTACGCCTTGAGCTGGTCGTACGCACCGGTGCCCTCCTCCGGCACGCACGACGCGGCCTCCATCTGCGGATCCACGAGCCAGAGCGTGGGCTTCACTGGCCGCTCCAAAACAGCGGTTGCCGATCGTTCCGAATTTGGGCTCAGCCAGAGTGCCGAGCCGGTACCTTGTCCCTTGACCAGCATGAAGCTCGGTCTCCTCGCGCGAGCCTGGCTCGCGACCTGCACGGACTCCGAGGTCCGTCGATTACTGCGCGAATGGTATGGGGATGTAGAGTAATTGTCAACATGACACTAAGTAGCTGCCGGCGAGTCTTCCCCGCCGCCGGGAGGGCCTTTCATTCGCTTTGAACGGCGACGAACAGACGACTGCTCCGGTAGAATCGCCGGGCGCGCCAATGAGGCCGGAGCACGAAGGATCCGTGCCCGAAATCGAACGGAAGGCAGGTGGGACATGGTAAACGAGCATTTCAAAATCGGGCTGCAACTCCCGGAAGTGGAGTACGTGGCGTCCTGGCAACGGCACCTCGAGATGGCGCGGCTCGCGGAAGCGATCGAGCTCGACTCGCTTTGGCTCGGTGACCACCTGCTGTACACCTACCCGAACGAGCAGTCCCGCGGTCCGTGGGAGTGCCTGACGATGCTCACCGCCCTCGCCGCCTCGACCACCAGGATCGAGCTGGGCCCACTGGTGCTCTCGACCTCGTTCCGGAACCCCGCGATGACGGCCAAGATCGCGGAAACGATCGACGAGATCAGCGGCGGGCGGTTCATCCTCGGCATCGGCGCGGGCTGGAACCAGAGCGAGTACGACGCGTTCGGCTTTCCCTTCGACCGCCGGTTCGCGCGCTTCGCCGAGGCGTTCGAGATCATCCGGTCCCTGATCCGGACCGGCAGGGTCGATTTCGACGGCGAGTACTACTCGGCCCACGAGTGCGAGATCGTCCCACGCGGACCGAGAGCGGGCGAGATTCCGCTCATGGTCGGCTCGACCGGCGAGAAGATGCTTCGGTTGACCCTGCCCC
>JACCYX010000097.1 GCA_013696265.1 Chloroflexia bacterium | reverse complement strand
AGCGGATCGTGTAGGCCAGGCGCCGGCGTCCCCACGGGGAATCGGAAAGCGTTTCCTTGATCGCGCCGGACGCATCGGTGATGTACTTCGAGACGCGATCGGACGCGCCGCTGAGGTCATCTTCGGCCAGTTCAGGCAGCAGAATGACCATCAGTTCGTAGGCGCGCGGCTCGCGAGCGTAACTTGCCAAACGGAAACCCCTCTCTCTGGGTTTCCCCCCTGGTCGCGGGATCCACACGGGACCGATCCGGCCGGGAGGAGGGAGGACGTGAATATGGATTCACGAACATACATCGAACACACAAAATGAGCCCGGCGGTCCGGACCTCGGCACAGTATACCATCTCGCCCCGGCCTGACCGTCCACTCGTTCCGGGATCAATTGGCTCAGGCTGGGGAAACCAGCGTCAGGCCCAGGATCGACGCCAGGTGCCGGAGCGTGGCCTGGGCGCGTCGGATATCGTCTTCCTCCGGCGCCTGGAGAATGGCCCGCGCGATCTCGCGCAGCGCCTCGATCGCGGCGGGCGTGTCGAGATCGTTGTCCAGGGCCGCCATGAAGCGGTTTCGCTGGCGTCCGGCGTCGAGCATGTCGTCCACCCCGTAGGCCGGAAACTCCGCCGCCTCAGCGAGTTCAACGGCCACGCCGGCCCAGAAATCAAGCCGCTCGTCGTCGTACGCCCATTGCGTCCGGTAGTGATTGGAATGCAGGTAGAGCCGGAAGGCGTCGGAGCTGGATTGCTCCAGCACCTCGCTGGCGAGCACGAGATTGCCGAGCGACTTGCTCATCTTGTCGCCCTGGTAATCCACCATCGCCACGTGCATCCAGGTGCGGGCAAAGGGCTGGACGCCGGTCGAGTTTTCGGATTGGGCGATTTCGCATTCGTGGTGCGGGAAGACCAGGTCGTACCCGCCGCCATGGATGTCCACCGTCGAGCCGAGATACTTCATGGCCATCGCGCTGCATTCGATGTGCCACCCGGGACGGCCAGGACCCCAGGGCGATTCCCAGGTCGGCTCGCCGGGCGAGGCGGCCTGCCACATGATGAAATCGATCGGCGCGCGTTTGTTGGGATCGTCCGGAAAGTTGCCGCGTTCGTTGGCGACCGGGAGCATCTCCTCCGGGGCCAGGCGGCTCAGCTTTCCGAAATCAGGATCCTTCTCGACCGCGAAGTAGACGCTGCCGTTGGTGACGTAGGCGAGCCCCTGGTCGAGCAACCGGACGATGATGTCCTGCATTTCCGGCACGTGCCCGGTAGCCGCGACGTAGTGGTCAGGATCGAGGGCGTTGAGATTGGTCATGTCCCGCCGGTACTTGGCGGTTTCCTCCCGTGCCAGCTCGTCCCAGGCCATGTCCCGCTCCTTGGCCTTGCGCAGGATATCGTCGTCGATGTCGGTCACGTTCTGGACGTACGTCACGTCGTGACCCTGGTCGCGCAAGAACCGGACCAGCACGTCGTACGTAAGGAAGGTGAATGCGTGACCGGCGTGGGTGGTGTCGTAGGGTGTGACGCCGCAGACGTAGATGCCGACGTGGCCGTTGACCGGCGCGAAGGGCTCGACCGATTGCGTCTGCGTATTGAATAGCCGCATGCTGGTTGTGCTCCACCTGATCGCGCGTGCGATGGACCGGACGCCATCAGAAGAACCCATCGAGTCGAGGGGCGGCGTGCCGCGATACGTGTCGTTTCTGGTTCCCGGGGTAACAATGACAGTTACTTCCCTCAGTATATCGCAGCGATCCCCGTGAATCGTAGGGGCGGCAGCGAAGCGAGCCTGAATCGACCGAGAACACCATCCCCTCTCCCGGAACTAGTCGATCCTGTCGTCCGCCCGCACCGACTTTGGGTAGTCGTCCCGCATGGAGACGTCATCGATCGTGCTATGATCGGCGCGATGCCCGGCTGGCGCGTTCCTCCCCCCATACTTCGTTCTTGCTGAAGGACTGACGTGACATTGGCGCCCTCAAGAACCAGGAACATCGAAAGCCGCTGGCGAGCGGGACGGACTGTCGCCCCCTGCCTCCTGGCCCTGGTGATGACCTTCTCCCTGCCGGCCCTGGCGGCGACCCAAAGCGAAGAGGCCAGCCCGCCGCCGCTCGCCGGCGAAAGCAATGCCGAGGCGCCGTGCTTCGACGGCCGGTTGCGGATCCGCGACCTGCAACACGCCGACTCGACGATACCGGACGGCTTGGCCCGCGTCTATGATGTCGGTCTGGCGTGGGAAGCAGACGCGACTCTATTCGCCCTCAGGTTGGGATGTCCGCTGCTCGAAACGGGTTACCAATGGGAAGGGACATTCTTTTCGAAATCGGCCCAGGCGTTCTTTTCAACGGACACGATCGAAACCCAGGCCACCGATGACGACCCAAACTCCATTCCGATCCTCGATACCAGCGAGGGGATGGAGGTGCTGTTCGTCTACCTGTCACTGGTTCGAGCCGGATTCGACGAAGATGCCCTCCTTGGCGCGGGAGGCGGCGTCACCATTCGGCCAAGCACGGACGCCTCTCCGTTTGGGCCGCCGACCGCACCCAAACCCGAAGTTTATTATCACGTCTCGATCCTCCAGCGCGGTGAGGTCGTCGACGTCTGGGTTGCCTCGCGGGACGGGACGATCTACCAGTACAACAGTGAGTGACCAAAGGGCTATTGCCCAAGACGCGGGAGCATCATGTGACATCGTTGTCGTCGGTTACCGACGTTGCCCACCACCTCGCCCGGTTGCTCGCGGCGAAGCCCTCGGGCCTGTTTTCGGATTTCGACGGAACGCTCAGCCCGGTGGCACCCACGCCGGATTCGGCGGAGGCGGCTCCGGGCGTCCCTGAAACCCTGCGTCAACTCGCCAGCCGGGTCTCGCTCGCCGGGATCGTGACGGGCCGGGGAGTTGACGACGTGATGCAACGGGTAGCAGTGCCCGACCTCCTTTACGTCGGCAACCACGGGCTCGAATGGTTCGAGAACGATGAGCACCATGTGCATCCGGCCGGGCTCGAAGCCGAAGGCGGCTTGCCCGAAGCCCTGCGCGAGATCGAACACCGGCTCGAAGCGCACGTTTCGCTTGAGGGTGTGATCTTCGAGAACAAGCGGTACTCGGGATCGATTCACTACCGGTTGACGAAAGAGCCAGGGAAAACGGGCGAAATACTCGAACCAATCGTTCAGGAAATCGCCTCGGAATACGGCTTTTGGGTGTCTCATGGCAAAATGGTGATGGAACTGCGGCCGGGCGTCAGCGTGAACAAGGGGTCCGCGGTGCGCCGGATCGTGACCGAGCGCCAGCTCGGGTCGGTCGTCTTCTTGGGTGACGACGTGACCGACGCCGATGCCTTCGTCGTGCTCCGGGAGTTGCGCCAGGAGCAGGGAGTCGACACCTGCAGCGTGGGCGTACTCACGCTCGATACTGACCAGCGAGTGATCGACAACAGCGATTTCCTCCTCGATGGGGTGGACGACGTGGTTTCGATGCTGCTGGAGCTTGTCGACCTGTTGCCGGTGGTTGCCGACCAGGAGGTCCCGGTATGAAACGACTGATCCTTCTTCTCACGTTCGCCCTGGTCTTGGCGGCCACCGGAAGTATCCAGCCGGCTACCGCCCAGCGGGAACAGGCACCGCCGTGGCGCGTGCCGATGCCGGCCGCACGGGCCACGGCCGAGATCACCGTTGGGAATATCCCCATGACCGTGGAACTCGCCCTGTCGCCAAATGAACAATCGCTGGGGCTCGGCTACCGCAATGGGCTCGAACCGGGAACGGGGATGCTCTTCGCGTTCGAGGATCCGGCGGAACGCAGCTTCTGGATGCGGGGCATGCGTTTCTGCCTCGACATCGTCTGGATCGCGAACGGCGAGATTATTGGCGCGGCCGAGAACGCCTGTCCCGATCCGGAGGGCACGGACGATAGCGACCGGGAGCGTTATCTTTCGGGAGAGCCGGTGACGCATGTGCTGGAAGTTCCCGCCGGCTGGCTGGCCGAGCATGAGTTCGGTCCCGGCACGCCAGTCCAGATTCCCGAATCGCTACGGTAACTCGCCGGACCACCGATCTTCCGTCGCCTGGAGCAGCCGCTCCAGGCGTTGTTGCCTCACCGCCACCGTGACATCGGCCCGAGTGCGTTCCAGCACCGCGCGTAGTTGATCCGTCGTTCGGCGCAGGCCCCCGGTGACGGCGTCCGGAAAGTCGACCGTGACCAGCATCGCGTAGACGCTGTCCATACTTTCCATCAGGGTGAGCGCACGCTCGATCTCGTTTGCCCGGAGTGCATCGAGCGTGTCGCGGCGGAGTTCGCTGGCGGCCTCCGCGAGACCGTTGAGCCAGGCGCCGTCCTCGACCTGGAGTTGCAGCGGTCCGGGCAACGGCTCGCTCCGCAACATCGCCGATGTCAATGCCGCTTCGGCGTACTCCTTCATCGCATCCTGCACGTAGCCCGCCCAGTAGACGCTCGGAAAGGGCGCGGCGATGGCTCGCAGGTCCGTCAACAGGGTGCTGGCCTCGTCAAGAAGCGAAT
>JACCYX010000085.1 GCA_013696265.1 Chloroflexia bacterium | reverse complement strand
CGGCTGGGAACGACTCGGCGCCGATGCCCGGCTGCGCACAGAGCGCGTTGAGGGCGTCCAGGTCGGCCCGGCGCCGCTCGACGGCGGCAAGCCGGTGGATGAACGGATCGACCGCGATCCGCGCGGTGGAAACGAAGCGCGCCTCGCCGCAGGTACGCTTGATGAGCGACACGCCATCGAGTTCCTCCTGGCCCTTGAGCCGGAGGCTGGCCCGTTGCCCAGCAGTGACTGTGGGTCCGATGGCACTCTCGCGGCTTGGATCCAGCGAACTTTTGCGGCGGCCGAAGGTGGTCATCGGCTGTTCGAAATCGCGAAGCGCTTTGCGCCCGGCGAGGATGCGCTCCGCTTCATCGCGTCCGGATTTGTAGGATGTTGTGTGGTCCGGATCCGGTTGGTGCGGATCGATCAGCCGCCACGCGCCATAGACCTCCAGGAAGTTGGACACCTGATTCTGGACGAGGTCCTTGTCGATCACTTGCTGCGAGCCGAACGTGCCGAACAGGTCGCGCTGGTAGTTCTCCAGTACGCCGGTGGCCATCTTCTTGAGCGCCTCGACGACCTGGGCCGGATCCTCGTGCTCCTTCAGGAGGGCGAGGAGCTTGTTTGGCGCCGGGGTATCGGCGGCAAGCGATGCCGCATCCGGGAAGATCAGCTCGCCATGCGTGCGAAGCTCTCTGGCCACGGCATTGGCGACCTCGCTCAGGAGGGAGGTAGGAACCGAACCAGAGGTCACGCGTCTTTCGCCCCGCCGCGATGAACTCCTGCACCGGCCCGATGGAAACCGCGAGAAGAAATCGGTTTGCCATCACAATGCCACCTTGCCGGCCAAATCGTCGTTCTTGCGCTGCAAGACCATCTGACGGAGTGTGATGGGTGGGATCCCTGAGTCAGGGAGGCCATATAGTTGTGCGTTGCTGTAGAAATGTGGCGCGTTCAAGCAGAGTACCAGTGGCACGCTTTCGTCTTTGGTCCATGCGAGCGGTTTGACGATGATGGGCGAGGCCATGCGCTTGCCCCGGCCTTGAGCGACGCGCTTGGCAAGCAAGCCACTGATGAAGACGGGGAAGCCAAGATCGGCAATCATCGCCCTTGTGAAATATCCCTCTTGGTCTGGAGCGATCACATAGTCTCGGTCCGTACCGCTACGAAAATCGCTGAGGTGTTTCCGTGCTATCCACCAGGCGGACTCGTGGTCCTCCTGTGACATTCCAATTCGGAACACGGAGCCCATGAGTTGCGGAGTGAACAATGGATGCGAAAACTTTCCATGCTGCCGCAGATAGGCGGAAATGAGCGCCAGATCCACATTGGGACCGATCTCCAGCCGATCGTCGGCAATGACCCGGCGCAGCGACCCGTATCCCCGGCGCGTCTTGGCCCCGATGCCGCCGAACGCGATCCAGGCGCGTGCCGCAATGTCCACTTCCCGCTCGAGCCCCTCACATCGTCCGGGAGATGCCAGCGCCGTGAGACGAAGTCGAAACTCAACGTTGCGGCGTGTATCGACAAAGCCGTTTCGTTCCTTGATACCCCAGTCGAGGATTCTCACTTCGACCTGCACAGGAGAGAAGGAGACCTCGTGCGGCCTGTCAGCCTGGGCGGCGGCGCCCCAAATCTTGGCCTCGGCGTCGAACAGTTCCGCGGCGGTCGCAAATCGGTGGGCGTTGCAGGCGCGCCACCAGAAGCGCAGGTGGCCGCGGATCGACTTCCCGTTGACCGGGAAGTCCGGATCGACCCTGCCCGTGTCCACACCGCCGCCAATCATCGGCGTGACGACGCGCAGCGTGACGTCGACGATCGGCTTGACCCGGCTGTTGCTCGGGTCGAAGCCGGGGGCCGAAAGGGTCGGGGTACGAGTAGCCACGGCGAATGCTCCTGAAGGAAATCGGCCCGCATTGGTGTGTTGTTCGACAAATCCCGATGGTTCATCCATCGTACGGGCGGCCGCATTGACTGTCAACGCGCGCCCGAGGTTTCCGGGATTGCCGAAAGCGGCCACATCGATCGCCCGCACAGTGGCATAATCGCGGCATGAGCCAGGCCTCGCAGGTGATCCACCTGGAACAACCGCTGTCCATCGACGAAGCGATCGACGAACCCCCATTCGAGCCGGATCCCGGACCTCGCGCGGCGGGCCGGTCGACGCTGGCCGCCAGCGCGATCACCGTGGCGGCCGCGTTCGTGCTCAGCCGCATCCTTGGCCTGGCGCGGGACCGCATCCTCGCCAACCAGTTCGGAACCGGCCCGGAAATGGACGCCTACGTCAGCGCCTTCCGGATCCCGGACCTGCTCTTCCTCGTCGTCATGGCCGGGGCCTTCGGGGCGGCGTTCATTCCCGTCTTCGGCGAGTACCTGGCCGAGGGCGACCAGCGGCGTGCCTGGAACCTGGCCTCGGCGGTGCTGACGTGGTCCGGGGTGAGCGTGCTGGTGCTGAGTGGGCTTTGCTTCCTGCTCGCCCGCCCCCTGATGCAGGTCGTGGCGCCGGGGTTCGACGGGCCAACGGAGGATATGGCGGTCCGGCTGATGCGGATCCTCCTGCTTTCGCCCGTCTTCCTCGGGCTGGGTATCGCCGCCAAGGGAATCCTTGAAGCTCACAACCAGTTCACGCTGCCGGCGCTCGCCCCGCTGGTCTACAACGGGGCGATCATCGTTGGGGCCGTCTTTTTCGTTCCTGACCATGGCATCTACGCGGTCGGCTGGGCGGTGATTTTCGGGGCGCTGGGGCATTTCCTGATTCAGGCGCCGGGCCTGGTGCGGGCGGGACTGGCGTTTCGCCCGACTCTCGACCGGAATGTGCAGGGGTTGCGAGAAGTGGCGCGCCTGTTCGGACCGCGCGTGGTGGGCCTGGCTGTCTTTCAGGTCAACTTCATCGCCGTCACGGCCTTCGCCTCGACCACCGGCGCGGAGAACGTTTCCGCCATCAACTACGCTTGGCAACTCTTGATGCTGCCGCACGGCGTGCTGGCGTTGAGCATCTCGACGGTGGCGTTCCCAACCCTGGCCGCGCTCCATTCCAAAGGCGCCAGGGAGCAGTTTCGCTCCACTCTGGATCGATCGCTGCGGCCCCTGCTCTTCCTGTCGATTCCGGCCGGCATCGGGCTGTTCCTGCTGCGCAAGCCGATCGTGCAGGTCATCTTCCAGGGCGGTGAATTCGACGACGCCTCCACCCGGCTCGTGATCGCGCCGCTCGCGGTTTTCGCCGCCGGGCTGCTAGGGTACGCGCTGACCGAAATCCTGACCCGCGTCTTCTACGCGATGCGGGACACGAAGACCCCGGTGATGACCAGCGTGTTGACGGTCGTGCTCAACTTGCTGCTCTGCGTGCTGTTCATGGATTCCCTCGGCTATACCGGTCTGGCGCTGGCCCTGAGCGTCACGACCGGGGCCGAGGCGGTGATCTTGCTGCTCTTTCTCAGGGACCGCATGGGTCATGTCGTCGGGAACGGGTTCGGCTCGTGGCTCTTCAAGGTGGTGGGAGCGTCCGCAGCGATGACGGCGGTGATCGTCCTTACCGAACCGTGGCTCGAATCGGCGCTGGAGCGAGCCGGCTCCCCGATTCCGGGCTACGCCCTGTTCGTCTACGCGATGGGCGTCTACGCCTTCGCGTTCGTCGCCTTCGCGTGGCTGTTCCGGATTCCGGAACTGGAGCGTGTAACCGCCAAAGTCGCCGGGCGTTTGCCCCACCGCAACAGGCGCGGGTAATGCGGCACACAGAGAGACCGGACGGCACGTCGCCGTCCGGTTTCCCTGTCGCTTGTGATACCAGGTGTTGGCCGGGGTCTAGAATTCCGGGGCCGGCACGGTCAGCGGCGTCTGGTTCGAGGCATTATCGCCTTCGAGCCCGGGGCCACCGAGGCGCGGTCCGCCGGAACCGGAAACCTGGCCGTAGGCTTCCTGGATCGAATAGGCGATGCGCCCGAGCTGACCGGCGACGTGCGCCGTCTGCATGGCC
>JACCYX010000066.1 GCA_013696265.1 Chloroflexia bacterium | reverse complement strand
GGACTGGCAGGCGGTCGAACGCCTGCTTGCCGGTGATCTGTGGCGGGAGCATGACCTCATCTTCAGTTCGACCGTGGGCACGCCCTACCAGCCTGCGAACCTGCACAAGCGATGGCATGCTCACCTGAAACGGGCCGGACTTGACCCTGTGCCGTTTCACAGTCTCCGGCACACCGCCGCGTCGTTTCTAGTGGCCCTGAACGTGCATCCCCGGATCGCGATGGAAATGCTGGGCCACACGAACATTCAGACGACGATGCAAATCTATTCGCACGCCCAAAGCGACGATATGCGGCGGGCGATGGAATCCGTTGAACACGTCCTGCGACAGGCCAGCGGGAGCGATTTCTGAGACTTTGGCTACATTTTCTGGCTGTCAAACAGCAAACCCGCCCGGTGATTTGGTTCACGGGGCGGGTTTTTCCTTGATTCCATTAGGGTTTTCGATGGGCTGGGGTGCAGGGATTCGAACCCCAACTACCTGTTCCAGAGACAGGCGTCCTACCGTTAGACGACACCCCACCGCGCGGGCGCAAGTCTAGCACGATACGGTTCCTGCCATCAACACGAAAAGGGCCGAACCAACAATGGCCGGTCGCCTGGAGTCGGTTAACTGAGCGGACTGTCCTCGGTTGAAGGCTGGAGCCGATCTGGCAAGTCGAACAGGACATTGTCGAGCGTGCCCTGAAGGGTTGCGAAGCCGGCCGCAAGCGTGTTGCGCGCGAGAACCAGCGCCGTAACCGGTCCGGTCCCGCCGGGCACCGGAGTAATCGCCCCGGCCACGCCCAGCAGGTTCTCGTAGTCGGCGTCGCCGACGATCGTCCCGTGACTGCTCACATTGACCCCAAAGTCGAGCACGATGGCCCCTGGCTTGACCATGTCCGCCGTCACCAGGCCCGGTGAGCCCGCCGCGATGCAGACCACGTCCGCCCGCCGAACCTCGCCAGCGAGGTTGACCGTTCGCCGGTGGCAGAGTGTCACCGTGGCGTGCCGCTGGGTCAGCAGCGTCGCCATTGGCCGACCCACCACGTTGCTACGTCCAATCACCGTCACTCTGGAGCCTTCGAGATTCACGTTGAAGAAGTCTAACAATTCCAGACCGCCCGCCGGAGTGCTGGGACGCAGCGAGGGGAGACCGAGGTGCAGGCGGCCCGCGTTGGTCGGGGTAATGCCATCCACATCCTTCAGGGGCGAGAGATGCTCGAGGATGAGATGGGGATCCAGGTGACCGGGCAATGGCATCAGAACCAGGATACCGGTGATTTCGTCATTGTTGTTGAGTTCTTCGACCGCGGCCTCCAACTCGCTGCTCGACGTCGTCGTGGGCAACTCCACATGGCGATGCTCAATTTCGACTCGCTGGAACGTTCGGTCGATCGAGGCGCGATACGCCTGAGCCGGCCCGTTCTCTCCCACCAGCAGCGTTGCCAGCACCGGTGCGTGCCCATCGAGTTCGATGAGGTGGGCTTTGGCGGTCGCAATTTCCGCGCGAAGGCGTTTCGCCAGCGACGCGCCCTTGAGAATGCGGGTGTCGATCATTCCTGATTCGGCCAACGGATTCCACTTTCATCGGGACGACGAGTCGGACGCGGGCGACGGCGTTCACGGCCTTCTCCCGCGCCCGGAGTATACCGCCCAGGATATGCGAGTCCCTTGATTTGGGCTCGCGGACATCCGTTACGCCAGCATTGCGCCAGCTAAAGACACAAACGGGAACTGCATCGACACCAGAGCGGCGGGTTGTCATTGCATTCGGCTATAACGGCATGATGTGTGGATTGTTCGGACAAAGTGTTGACAGTTTGGCAATTCGGCTATATCATGATGACATCGGGTCGTGGAGACGTGCCTAACCGGCAATTTCTCGGCGAGTGATGTTGTGCAGGAGTTGTGCAAGCGTAGTGGCAATCTGGCGAGGAGTCGGGACATGTTCGATCGCGCGGGGTTCGGATTCGGCACGTCGCTCAAGAAGTTTCGGGAAGCCCGGCGAGTTTCGCAGAGCAAGCTCGCCAGTCGCGCTGGATTCGACCATTCCTACGTGAGCCGGCTCGAGAGCGGCGCGCGAACGCCCACCCGTGACGCGGTCGAGCAGCTGGCGATTGCCCTTGAACTCGATCAACTCAATCGCGATGAGCTGCTGGCCTCGGCCGGCTTTTTGCCTGGCGAACTGTCGAGCCTGCTTTCCGACGAACCGGAAATCACCGAAGTCCTCGGCTTGCTCCAGAACAACCACGTCCCCGAGGCGTATCGGGATTCGATGCGGCAGGTGCTGCGCCTTCTGGCGGAGCAGGCCCGGCACGTGTTGAAGGATGGAGATCCCGCACCGGAGGTCGTAGCCGCGGCCTAGGGGCCTGAGCCGGATGCCAGGGTGGCGAGGGCTCTCCGCCACGCCCTCCCGTGTCTGGCCGGAAACGGCCGTCAATGGCTACGACGAGCAGGCCCATCGCCTCGAATGGGCGGTGAGGTGCGCCAAAGTATGTTGCATGGCATTCCTGAGCCAACCAACGTTCGCGCCTCCAACGCGGGTAATGCACGGTCGGCGACGTGCATCGTGTGTGACCGTTTCAACCCATGTACGGCCCCGCTGGACACGCAACCGTACATACGCGCCAAAACTGAACCGCCCTTGCAAAAACATGGGGCGCACTCCGGGCGGTGGTTTTGCTCGTGCTCGGGGAGTGGATTCAGGTAAACTGGTAACCCGCCCGCGCCCGCTCGCCGGCTTGATCCAGGAATCCCGCCAATCCTTGAATCCGTGTGCGGTCGCACGTTGCCCTGTGGGGGTTCCTTGTCGTGAACGAATTCGCCCATCTGCATCTCCATACCGAGTTTTCACTGCTGGACGGTATGGGAAGGATCGACCAGTACGTCAGCCGGGCTCAGGAGCTTGGCATCAAGCACATGGCAGTCACCGATCATGGGGTGATGTACGCCGCGATGGATTGGTACCAGGCCGGAGTGGCTGCCGGACTGCACCCGATCATCGGGATGGAGGCCTACCTGGCGGAAGGGTCGATCTCGAAGCGGGAGCGGAAGTCGTATCACCTGCTGTTGCTCGCGGAGAACGATATCGGCTATCGGAACTTGCTCAAGCTGGCGAGCGTGGCCAGCCTCGACGGCTTCTACTACCGGCCCCGGATCGACTTGGAATTGCTCCAGACCTATCGCGAGGGCATCATCGCCACGTCGGCGTGCCTGGGCGGTCCGGTCGCCAATAATTTCCTGCATGGCAATCCCGAGGCGGCCAGGCGATACGCCGGCGACCTCTCGGAAATATTTGGCAAGGACCGCTTCTACATCGAGCTTCAGGATCACGGTCTTAAGGAGCAGGCGCAGACCAACCGGCAGATGATCAACCTGGCCCGTGAGTTCAACCTGCCGCTGGTGGCCAGCAACGATGTCCACTACTGCTCGGAACACGATTCTTCAGCCCAGGACGTGCTGGTCTGCGTCCAGACCAATACCACGATTCACGATCCGAAGCGCCTGAAAACGGACTCGAATCAGTTCTTCCTCAAGGGACCGGACGAGATGGCCCGGCTCTTTCCGGAGACGCCGGAGGCCATCTCGAACACGATCCGGATCGCCGAGATGTGCAGCGTCGATCTCGGATTCAAGGGATACCAGCTTCCCCATTTCGATGTGCCCGATGGCTTTACGCCGGAGTCCTATCTCCGCCACCTCTGCGAGCGGGGGGCGATCGAGCGGTACGGAACGCTCGACGGCGCGGTTGGCGAGCGGCTCAATTACGAACTCGGTGTCATCGAGTCGATGGGATTCACCAGTTACTTCCTTGTGACCTGGGACTTCGTTCGTTTCGCCAAGACGAATGGCATCCTGGTCGGACCGGGCCGTGGCTCGTCGGCCGGCAGTATCGTCACCTACTGCCTTAACGTCACCGGTCTCGATCCGCTGAAGTACGCCCTCATTTTCGAGCGGTTTCTCAATCCCTCCCGAATCTCCATGCCCGACATCGACATAGATTTTGCGGATGACCGCCGTTCGGAAGTGATCGACTACGTGGTGCGGAAGTATGGCGATGACCGGGTCGCCCAGATCGTGACCTTCGGGACGCTGAAGGCCAAGGCTGCGGTCCGCGATGTCGGGCGGGCGATGGGCCTCAGTTTCGCTGACACGGACCGCGTCGCGCGCCTGATCCCCGTCGATCCCAGGATGACGATCGACAAGGCGCTGGAGAGCGTTCCCGAACTCACCAGGCTCCTGGCTCAGGAGCAACAACTGCGGGAGTTGGTTGACACGGCGAAGAAGGTCGAAGGGTTGGCGCGCCATTCCTCGACCCATGCTGCCGGGGTGGTGATTTCGCGAGACCCGCTCGTTCACCATGTGCCGCTGCAGAGAGCGGGCGGCAAGAGCGAGGGCGAGGTCACGACCCAGTACCCGATGGCGCAGCTCGAGGGCATCGGTCTGCTGAAGATGGATTTCCTGGGACTCAAGACGCTGACCGTGATTCGCAAGGCGGTCGATCTCATCAACCGGGCGGGACACGACATATCCCTTGAAGGTATTCCGCTGGACGATGCCAAAGCGATGGAGGGGTTGTGCCGGGGCGAGACAGCCGGTGTGTTTCAGCTCGAAGGCGGCATGACTACCCGGATGACCACGGATGTCGCGCCCACGGCCTTCGAAGACATCGTCGCCCTCAGCGCCCTGATCCGCCCGGGACCCATGCAGATGGCGCCGGACTACATTGCCCGGCGTCATGGCCGGGCCACGACCGAATATATGCACCCGCTGATGGAGCCCATTCTCAAGGAAACGCACGGCGTTCCGTTGTATCAGGAACAGGTGATGCAAATCGCCAACGTCGTCGCCGGCTTTTCGATGGCGGAGTCGGATGGGCTGCGCAAGGCGATGGGCAAGAAATTGCCAGCCGAGATGGCCAAGTACCGTAACCGTTTCATCGAGGGCTGCGCCGCCAACGACATTGACAAGAAGCTGGCCGGCGACATCTACGACATGATCGAGCGGTTCGCCGGCTACGGCTTCCCGAAAGCGCACAGTGCCGCCTACGGCGTGATCACTGCCCAAACCGCCTACCTGAAGGCAAACTTCCCGGTCGAGTTCATGGCGGCCCTGATGTCGACCGAGATGGGCGCAACCGACAAGACGGTTTTCAACGTCGTCGAATGCCGGCGGGCGGGCATACCGCTCTTGCCACCGTGCGTCAATCGCAGTCACTCGGATTTTTCGGTCGAGCCGTTCGAAGGCACGAGTGGCATCCGCTTCGGACTCGGAGCGGTGAAGAACGTCGGACTCGGCGCTGTGGAGAGCATTCTGTCGTCCCGATCAGCATTGCCTGGACAGCAGTTCGCTTCACTGGAAGCGTTCTGCGACGCCGTCGATTGGTCCGCCGTCAACAAGCGAGTCGCCGAGTGTCTCGCCAAGGCCGGCGCCCTCGAAGGCTTCGGTGAGCGAGCCGCCGTGCTGGCCTCCCTTGAGCCGCTGATCGGCGCCGCTCAGCAACGGCAGAAGGCGGCCGCTCGCGGCCAGATGGACCTCTTCGGCGGCGTGTCCGAAGTGGCTCCGGCGGGAGCATCGGTTCGCTTGGCGGATGTGCCGCCCGCCGATCGCAAGCAACTCCTGACCTGGGACAAGGAACTGCTAGGGCTCTATCTCAGTTCCCATCCGTTGATGGACTGGACCGGCAATGGCGCGCCAGATGGTCGCGCGCTACTCGCGGAGATCGGAGAACGAGCGGCGGGTTCCAGGGCACATTTCATCGGCATGGTCACGACGATCCGGCGCATCACCACCAAGAACAACCGCACCATGGCCGTGATGGAAGTCGAGGACCTGACCGGTAGTATCGAAGTGGTTGCGTTCCCGGATTCATACGAGCAGTATGCCGAGTTGATCGCCGAAGACGCGATCCTGGATTTCCAGGCCAAGGTCGACGAACGCGGCGATAAGAAGCAGTTGATCCTCGAACAGGCCACGTCCAACCTGCCACTGCCGAGACTGATTGAACAACCGCCAGCGGTCGTGGTCGTCGTCTTGCCCTCGTCCGCTGAGCTGTGGCAGGACATCAATGCCATGCAGGCAATCGACGATCTCCTTCGGCGTCATGAGGGGCCGAATCCAGTGGAATTCCACCTGGCGGCCGGGGCCGATGTCCTGCGCTTGCGCAGTCGCACTCGCCGCGTTGAATGGACGGCTGACCTCGAACAGGAGTTGGGGGAGATGCTGGGCCGCCACGGTGTCTTCGTGGTCGAACCGTCCGCACCAATCGAAGTGGGCAACGTGAATGACATGGAGCGGGACGAGATGCCGCCGGACAATGATTTGCAGTACGTAGCGTAACCTTCATTTCACAATTGGGCTGGTAGACTACATATCCCAATAGTCTTAACACATGGGACAACTCCTATTGCCGCGGCAATTTCTCCACACCCGACGGCGCCGTCAGCCCGCGGCGACCAGGCGATTGGCGGCCCGCGTGGCGGGACCCGGATCCGCGTCGCACAGGATCAGCACCTGGTCGCCGGCCCGAGCCGCCTTCAACGCCCGGTTTAGCGCGCGCCGCTCCGTGGGCAGGTGAATCACGACTGGAGGGTAGTCGTTGGCGGCGATCCCTTTCCTCAACCGGTCGATGAGGTCCTGGCGCTTGCAGGAGTGCAGAACGATCACCCCGCGGTGGCGGCCAAGGAGTCGGCCGATCTCGGGAATATCGTGCTCGGGAAGGCGTTCCAGGTCGCCGACGACGCTGAATTGCCGCCGCCGGTTGCCGGGATTCACCGCTCGCAACAGGGGACGAAGGTGCCATGAGGCCGCCAGGCCGTCCACGATGACCCGGAAGTCGTCGACTATGTAGACGTTGAACGATCCGGGCAGGATGTCGGCGGTCGTCTCGAAGGCGCACACCGCCTGCGCGATCGTCGCGTCGTCCACGCCAATCGACGACGCGATCGCGATCGCCGTCAGGGCATTTGCAACCTCGAATTGAGCCGAGCCCGCCAGGCTGGCCCTGATGTCGTGATCCTCGCAGACATCGCGGAAAGCGTCGAAATCACCCGACCTGACCTGGCTTCCCTCGATCCAGACCCCGGAACCGCCCCCGGCGAGGTGATGGCGTAAGTTGGGTGACTCATGGGAAAGCGAGGTCAGGGCTACCGCGCAATCGGCGATCTGGGCGGCCTCCACCAATCCCGGATCGTCACCACTGAACACAAGGACGCCGTTGCCGTGGACTGCATTCGCGATCCGGTGCGATCCACGCCGGGCGACATGGGTGTACTCCTCGTCGAGCGGGGCGTCGAGGCCTCCTATGAGGTTCGTCACCGCCAGCACCGGATACGATGACGGGGGCAGGCCCACCGCGTTGATCGTCGACCAGTGGAGTTCCTGGATTGCAACGTCAATCGAGGTTTCCGAAAGACGGGAGAGCGCAAGCGACCAACCGCTGATTTCTCCTCGTTGCCGCTTGCCGCGAATTTCGATCCCCAGGTTCGTCCAGGTCGCGGTGCGCAAGTGTGCCCGGTGCAGGATCGCGTCGAGCATCCTGACCACCGTGCTCTTGCCGCGTCCGCCGGCAATGCCGATCACCGGCAGGAGCCCTCGTTCGAAGGTGTCGCGTTGCCACGATCGGAAATTCGGAGCCGACTGCAACGGCGTGGGAGTCAAGGGAATACCCAGCGTCAACGTCATGGCGTCAACCGACTTTCTTCCATTTGCGGAAAACCAAGTGCCGTCCGTATGCCCGGTAAGGCGCGCCGCATCGCGTTTGCGCGGTGGCTGATCGCATTCTTCGTGGCGGGCTCGAGTTCGGCCATCGTCCGGCCATCTGGTAATTCGAAGAGCGAGTCGTAGCCAAAGCCGCCGCTCCCGCGCTCCTCGAAGGCCATTGCGCCTTCGCACGTCCCCCGGCTCAACGTCAACTCCCCATGGCCATTGATGACGGCGATGACGGCGACAAATCGAGCCGTCCGGTCCGAGTCGGGCAGCGAGGCAAGCGTGCGGAGCAGCAGGGCGCGGTTGGCGGCATCGTCGTGCTGGTCACCGGCGTACCGGGCCGACATCACACCTGGGAGTCCCCCCAAGGCGTCGACTTCCAGACCCGAGTCGTCGGCAAGGGTCACGAGGCCACCATGCTCGAACACGTATCGTGCTTTCAATTCGGCATTGGCCTCGAACGTCGATCCCGTTTCCTCCGGCGATGGGAGTCCCAGGTCGTCGAGGGAAACGAGTTCGATGTCTTCGCCGAGAAGCGCCCGTAGCTCGGTAATCTTGCCACGATTGCTGGTCGCCAGGGCGAGAGTCGGCCGGGACGATACGGTGACGCTGTCCCTGGTGTCGCCGGACATCATGCGGGTGGAAGCCTTTCGAAGAGTCGTTCGGCATTGCGGGTCGTTTGCGCGGCGATATCGGCCACCGCCACCTCCCGGAGCCCGGCGAGGAAGGCGGCGATCCGGGTAATGCTTTCCGGGGTGTTCCGGCGATGTTTGAAGCCGTTGGGCACGAGGTAGGGCGAGTCCGTTTCCAGCACGATCTGGTCGAGCGGAATCCGTTTCAGCTCCCGCTGCAGATCGTGCGATTTTGTCCGCGTCGCCAGGCCCCCCACGCCAACGCAGGCGCCATTTGCCAGAATCCAGTCGGTCAGCGCTTCCCTACCGTCGAAACTGTGGAACACCAGGGGCGGTACCGTGGTCCGGGACTGGAGAACGTCGAGGATCAGCGATTCCGACGAACGCATGTGGATCGTAGCCGGAATGTCATGCTCGATCGCGAGATCGAGCATGGCGTTGAAAACCCTAACCTGTTGATCGACATTCGTTTCACCGCGATAGAAATCCAGCCCGACTTCACCCACCGACACCGGCGGCGACTGGATCATGAACTGACGCAGATCCTGATGCACCCGCGTGTTCCAGGCCTCGGCCTCGCTCGGATGCACCCCCAGCATGAACGCCATGCCTGGATGCCGCGCGGCGAGGTCGATCGCCCCTCGCCAGCGGTCCGGGCCAAACCCGACGTTGATCCAGCGCCGCACCCCGGCCTCGCGGCTACGGGCCAGCACGTCGGGGAGATCGGCATCGAAGCTCTCATCGTCGAGATGGCAATGCGTATCCACGAACGACGGCGTTCCCGGTGCATCTTCGACCAGCGCTTCGCGATCGATCATGGCCTCACTATTTGACGGTCACGCTCTTGGCGAGATTGCGCGGATAATCCGGATCGAGATGCCGCAACAAGGCGACGTTGAAGGCAATCCGTTGGGCAACGAAGATATGTATGAGCACGTTCGCCGGGCCGAGATCGGGCAGAACGAGCTTTTCGCAGGCGCCTTCGCCGACATCCAGACCTACGCCGATAGTGTACCCGCCCCGGCTCCTGAGTTCCTGAACGGAAGAGCCGGTGTCGGTGACGAAATCGGCGTCGGTGGCGAAGGCGATGCACGGGGTGCCCGGCTCGATCAGCGCGATCGCTCCGTGTTTGATTTCCCCGGCCGCAAAGGCTTCGGCATGAACGTAGCTGGCCTCCTTGATCTTCAGCGCGGCCTCCTGCGCCACGCCGAATCCGTCGCCCTTGCCGATGATGTAGACGTGTCTCGACTTCGCGATCACATCGCTGATCCCAGAGATGTGGGTATCGAAGTCGTCGGAGAGACTCAACTCGTCGAGGGAGCGGGCCGTCTCCAGCAGACCCTGAACCTTCTGATCCGCCGTGCCGGTCAGGTGGCCGTTGACGGCGAGGAGCCGGCCGAGCATCGCCAGCAAGGATTTCGTCGCCAGGACGCTCCGCTCGCGGCCCGCCAGGAGCGGGATCACGTCGTCCGCAAGCCGGGCCGCGCTGGAGTGAATCACGTTGACCAGCGCGACGACCGGGGTGCCGGACTTCTTGGCGGTCCGCATCGCTTCGAGGATGTCGGCCGTCTCCCCGCTTTGTGTGATCGCTATGACCAGGGACCGATCATTGAGGTAGGGGGCGATATCGTCGAACTCCGAAGCCGGCACCGCCACTGTGCGCTTGCCGGACAGCCTCGCCAGCCACGTTGCGCCGATCCGGGCCGCGTAGTAGGCGGAGCCGCAGCCGGTGAGGATCACATGGTCGGCCTGCTGAATCCAGTCGGACAAGCGGGCGGTGCTCTCCGGATCGGCGATCTGGGCGCGAATGACCTCGGGTTGCTCGGACATCTCCTTGGCCATGAAATGGGAATGGTTTCCGAGTTCATCCAGGGACACGTCCGGAACCGGGTGACTGTCGGGAAGCGGGAGTTCCTGACCGTCATAACCGAAGGTCCGTACACCGTGGGCGTCGAGCTGGACGACCGCCCCGCTTGGGGCGATCACCATCTCACGGGCTTTTCCTGTCAGCGCGAATGGATCGGAGGATATGTAGGAACCTTGATCGCCCATGCCGATCACCAGCGGCGAGACGTTCATGGCGGCGGCGATTACTTCGTCCCACTGGTCGATCGCGATCACTGCATTCTGTCCCTGGAGCAAGGGGAAGACAGCCCGCAACGCGTCGACTATCGTCTCCCCGGCGCTCACCCGTTCGCCGAGCAAGTGAGCGATGATCTCGGAGTCGGTATCCGACGCGAAAGTGGTCCCGCCGCCCAGCCAGACGCGCAATTCGGGTGCGTTCTCAACAATTCCGTTGTGGACGATCGCGACCCGGCCGGTGCTGTCGAGGTGGGGGTGAGCGTTCGCGTCGGTGACTCCGCCGTGGGTGGCCCAGCGAGTGTGGCCGACGGCGATCCGCGAAATGGCGTCGAAGGCAAACGATGTCGGGACCCGTCCAATCTTCTTCACCGTCTGGAGGCGATCCGCTTCTCGCCACACGATGCCCCACGAATCGTAGCCCCGATATTCGAGGCTCTTGAGCGCCGAACCCACCGTCAACGGCACGCTTCGCTCGTCGCCGACATATCCGAAAATGCCGCACATGGTGTCTTTCCCTCCTTATTCGCGCGCATGACAAGATCGACGCGGCGTCCGGCGCCGTGCAGCAGAACACCGAAAGCCGTCGTAACTGTCCCGTCACGAACGAGCCATCACCGATTCGGTTTGCCGGATGGATGGGAGGGGTGCGGCGGAGCCGCGAGCGTGAAGTCCACCTGTGCGCCGTTTTGTCGAGCCGTCACCGGCTCGGTTTGTGGTCGCACTTTCGATCGTGGATACCGGGGAACCACCCGCCGAGTGTTTCGATGGGTTCCCACCTCGTCAACTCGATGTCCAATCGAGTCCAGGCGCTAGAGAACGGAAGGCGCCTCCCACATCCTGCGGATCATTGTACGGAGGAATCGGCGCGGTGACAATGAGTCCGCCGTATACTTGAGCCTGTGCAATTGACATGCGCGGCTTTCTTCCCATCGCCGAACTTTCCTCACGCAGGAGCGATCTGGTGATCGACAGGTACACCCGTCCGGAAATGGGTGCTCTTTGGACTGACGAGGCCAAGATCCAGCAATGGCTTGCCGTGGAACTCACGGTGTGCGAAGCGTGGGTCCGCCGCGGCCGGATTCCGGCCGACGCGATGGCGTCGATCCGGGGCGCAACCTGCGATCTCGACCGCATGCGGGAGATCGAGCGGGAAACCGATCACGACGTGATCGCGTTTCTCCGCGCGGTGGGGGAGTCGGTCGGCGACGCGGCCCGCTACATCCACCTGGGCCTGACATCCTCCGATGTCGTCGACACCGGCCTTGGCATCCAGGCTCGGAACGCGGGTGCCCTACTGGTCGCCGATCTCGACCAGATGATCGAGGTGGTTGGCGCGCGTGCGCTCGAACACAAGCGCACGCTGACGATCGGACGGTCGCACGGCATGCACGCCGAACCAACGACTTTTGGACTGAAGCTGGCTGTCATATACGACGAGTTGCGCCGGCATCGGGTACGGCTGGAACTGGCGATCAGCGACATTGCGGTGGGCCAGATTTCCGGCGCCGTCGGCACCCACGCCCATATTCCGCCGGACCTGGAAGAGGAGGTTTGCGCCGATCTGGGACTTGGCGTTGAGTTGGCCTCGAACCAGATCGTCCAGCGCGACCGACACGCCTTCTACCTATCGGTGCTGGCGGGGATCGCTGGCACGCTGGAGAAAGTGACCGTCGAGATTCGGCATCTGCAGCGAACCGAAGTCGGGGAGGCCGAAGAATTCTTCGGCGAAGGCAACCAGGGCTCCTCGGCGATGCCGCACAAGCGGAACCCGCACCAATCGGAGCGCATCGCCGGGTTGGCGCGCCTCATGCGCGGCTACGCCCAGACCGGATTCGAAAACGTTCCCTTGTGGCACGAGCGGGATATCAGCCACAGCTCCGCGGAGCGCATCATCTTCCCGGACGCCTGCATTCTCCTCGATTACATGTTGGCCGAAACAACCGAACTGGTGGATGAACTCGTCGTCTACCCCCAACGCATGAAGACGAACCTGGAATCCAGCGGCGGCCTCATCTACTCGCAACGAGTGATGCTCGCGCTCGTCGACGCCGGGATGGATCGTCAGGCCGCCTACAAGCTGGTCCAGAAACACGCCCACGCGGCGTGGGATGAAGGGCAGACGTTTCAGGATGTGATCGCCGCCGATCCAATCGTGCAAGAGCGTCTTTCGGCCGAAAAACTGGACGAGTTGTTCGACCCGTGGCAGCAACTTGAGCACCTCGACGCCACCTTCGACCGCCTTGGTCTCAGGGAATCCACTCATGTCGGGACGTGATCCGACCGTCACCATCATTTCCGGACTGCCGTTTCCGGTCTACCGGCGAGGCAAGGTCCGGGATGTCTTCGATCTCGGTGACCGCTTGCTGCTGGTCGCGACCGACCGGCTCTCGGCCTTCGATGTGGTGTTGCCGACGCGGATTCCCGGCAAGGGATCGCTCCTGACCGGTATTTCGGACTTTTGGTTCGACCGCACCGGCGAACTCATGTCCAACCATCGAACCGGGGAGAGCGTCGCCGGACTAAACCTTGCACCGGATCAGGTTGCCCTGCTCCAGGGCCGGTCGACGATTGTCCGCAAGGCCGAGCGGATCGACATCGAATGTGTCGTGCGCGGCCACCTCGCCGGCTCGGGCTGGAAGGAATACCAGGCGTCAGGCACGCTGGCCGGCGAGGCACTGCCGGCCGGACTTGGCCGTGGCGACCAGCTTCCGGAACTCCGGTTCACGCCGGCGGTAAAGCACGATGATGGACACGACCAAAACATCTCGCGTCAGGACCTCGCCGGCCAGGTCGGTCGGGAACTCGCAGACCGGCTCGAAGACGCGAGCGTGAGGCTGTTCACTCACGCGCGCGCAATCGCCCGCGAAGCGGGATTCGTGCTCGCCGACACGAAGTTCGAATTCGGCTTCATCGACGGTGAACTGACATTGATCGACGAGGCGCTGACGCCGGATAGCTCCCGGTATTGGGATGTGACGACCTGGGCGCCCGGTACGGAGCCGCCCAGTTTCGACAAACAGGTGGTCCGCGATTGGCTCGAAGAGAGCGGCTGGGACAAGGAAGAGCCGGGTCCGGAGCTTCCTCCCGCCATTGTCGGTGAGACGCGGGACAGGTACGCGGCGGTCCTGAAACGGCTGACCGCGATCAGGTCCGACAAGGAGAATGAAGGGTGAGCGAACAGTCCGAAGCAGGTCGGCGGTGGATCATCGAGGCTGAAATCATGCCTAAACAGGGAGTCAACGATCCTCAAGGCGATGCGGTCATGTCTGGCTTGAAATCGCTGTCGTTCGACGGTGCTCGACGCGTCCGGGTGGGCAAGCTCATTCGCGTTGAGGTGTCGGCCAGTTCCGAGGACGACGCGCTCGATCAAGGCACACGGATGTGCGAACGGTTGCTGGCCAACCCGGTCATCGAGGAATTCGTCGTGTCGGCGGCCCGGATCGGGTAGGGGAGGGAGTCAAGATGGCGCAGCTCCGTACTGGAGTGATCTCGTTTCCTGGCAGCAACGGCGATCATGATGCCCTGAGCGCACTGGAGCACGATCTCAGCGTCGAAGTCCGCCGGGTGGATTACCGCGAAACGGACCTGACCGAGCTTGATGCCGTCGTGTTGCCCGGTGGTTTCTCCTATGGTGACGCGCTGCGGTGCGGCGCTATCACGAGGTTCTCGCCAGTCATGGAACCGCTGCGTTCGTTTGCCGAGGCCGGCAAGCCGGTCCTGGGCATCTGCAATGGGTTCCAGATCTTGTGCGAAGCGCATCTCCTGCCGGGCGCCTTGCTGCGAAACCGAACCCTGAAGTTCCACTGCTTCTGGACGACGATCCGCATCGAGCAACCGGCCACGCCCTGGACCTCGTCGCTCGCCGCGGGCGATGTCCTCAGGCTGCCAGTGGCGCATGGCGAAGGCGCGTATTACATCGAGGAACACCGGCTCGCTGACCTGGAGCGGAACGGGCAAATCGTGGCGCGGTACTGCACCGACGATGGCACCGTGTCGGACGAGGCCAATCGCAACGGGTCGGTCGCGAACATCGCCGCGATCTGCAACGAGCAACGCAACGTGGTGGGCATCATGCCCCATCCGGAGCGGGCCACGAATGAACTCATCGGCGGGTCCGACGGTTCGCGTCTGCTCCGTGGAATCCTCCAGGACGCGCTTGCGAGCGCGACATAACCTTTAAGTAGTGAATGCAATGAGAGGGATTGTCCGTGTCAGAAGCGACGTATCGAACATTGCGGGAACGGCTCGGTGAAACGAGCGACATCGGCGGGGTGCTTGGGTTGCTCGGCTGGGACCAGCAGACGATCATGCCGGCGAAGGGGGCGGAGATTCGCGGCAGCCGGATGGCGACGCTGACGAAGATCCTTGACGAAAAGTTTTCGTCCGATGAGCTGGGTGCCATTTTCGATGAACTCAAAGGCTACGAGCAGAGCCTGCCGTTCGATTCCGACGAGGCCAGCATCATCCGGGTGGCGCGACGAGACTACATCGAAAACCGAATGGTTCCGACGGACATCAAGGTCGCCCTGACGAAAGCCTCGAACGAAGGGTACGGAGCCTGGGTCGAGGCCCGAGGCTCGTCCTACTTCGCGAAGCTGCAACCGTCGCTCGACACGATCGTCGAACTCAACAAGGAGGCGATCAAGCACGTTCGGGATGCGGACGACACGTACGACGAGGACTATGATGTCCTGCTCAACGGCTACGAGCCAGGACTGAAGTCATCCGAAGTCACTCGCGTCTTCGATGAACTGAAGGCCGCGACGATTCCCTTGGTCGAGCGGGTCCGGGAACGTGACGATCGGGTGGACGACTCCTGGCTACATGGCGACTTCCCGCTCGACGTCCAGGAACGGACGATGCTCAAGGTCCTTCATCAACTTGGATTCACCGACGACGCTTGGCGGCTCGATGTCACCGAGCACCCGTTCGCCTCGTCGCCCGGTATCGACGACATCCGAATCACGACGCGGTACCATGCGGATTTCCTGAACCCGGCCTGGTTCGGCACCATGCACGAGTTCGGTCATGGCCTCTATGAGCACGGCGTCAGCAAATCGCTCGAGCGCACGCCCCTCGCGCGTGGCGCGTCGATGGCGTTCCACGAGTCGCAGAGCCGGATGTGGGAGAACCTGATCGGGCGGGGTCGCCCGTTCTGGAATTGGGGTCTGCCGGTCCTCAAGGAGGCGTATCCAGAAAAATTCGCCAACGGCACCGAGGACGACATCTACCGGGCGGTGAACAAGCTGGGTCCCTCCCTGATTCGCGTCGAGGCCGACGAGTTGACCTACAACCTGCACATCATCCTGCGCTTCGAGATCGAGCGCGATCTCTTCTCGGGCAAGATCCAGGTGGCCGACCTGCCCGATGTCTGGAACGCCAATGTCAAGAAATACCTGGGCCTGGACGTGCCGAACGATGCCCAGGGCGTCCTCCAGGACGTCCACTGGGGATTGGGACTCATGG
>JACCYX010000060.1 GCA_013696265.1 Chloroflexia bacterium | reverse complement strand
CGAACATCAGCAGGAGAATTTCGATCTGGACCGTGTTGGTCAGCGCCCTCAGGAAGTCTGGATCGCTGACCATATCCCTGAAGTTGGCCAGCCCGACCCACGGGCCGACGAAGAAGCCCTGGATCGGTCCTTCCTGGGACGCCCGGAACGGGCTCCAGTCCTGGAAGGCGACGACGTTGCCGATCAACGGCAGGTAGTTGAAGACGGCGTAGTAGAAGACGCCCGGCAGGATCAGCAGGTACATCAGGCGCTCGCGCCAGATCCGTTTCAGGAGGGTCCTGCCCCGCGTTGGTTTCCGATAGGCGGGCAACGCCGGCCGGTGTGTTCCATTGCTCGCGGTTGTGACCCCGGCGTCGTGTGCCTGTACCGCCATGCGGACTCTCCCCTGGTGTTACCCAAAATCCGGGACGCGATGCGTCCGGCTGGGTTCGCGTTCGCTACTCGTCCCTGGTCAGCATCCGTACCGATCCACGCTGAATCAGTTGGGCCGCCGTGACGACGCTGATCGGGGCCGATTCCGGCCACTTGATCCGGTATTCGAGAGCCTGCACCGCCAGCCGGCCCAGCGCGAGCTTGTCGACCGCCATGGTCGAGAGCGGCGGCGCGGCATCGCGGGAGTGCCGGGTGTCGTCGAAGCCAATCACGGAATGCTGGTCCGGAATCGTGATCCCCCGCGCGACCGCTTCGCGCAGCATGGCGAGCGCGAAATCGTCGTTCCCGCAGAAACTGGCGGTGGCCGCGAGCAGGACCGAATCCAGGCCGGTCTGGCCCACGCCCTCATCGGGGTATTCGCGGAACGCCGCCGGTTCCAGCCCGTGGTCATGAAGCGCCCGCCGGAACCCGGCGACCCGTTGCCCGAAGTTCGGATCCCACTCGCTCCTGGGGCCGACATAACCAATCCGCGTGTGTCCCGACTCGATCAGGTGGACCGTTGCGCGGTAGGCGCCGCCCCGGTTGTCGCTCGACACGCTGTCCAGGCCGTGGCCCTGGTCGAGCGCGTCGACGAGCACGACTGGCGGCGTCGGATGCCCCAGCAGGTCGAGGATGCGATCGACGGTCTCCCGGCGATGCGATCCCACCAGCAGGACACCGTCCAGCGGCTGACCGAGCATGGCCGCCGGCAGGTCGAGCGGGTGGTTTTCGGCATCGACCGGAATCGTTCCGAGCAGCAGGTTCATGGCGGCGTCGTTGCCGGCCTCCTGGACCCCCGTCAGCACCCACGAATAGAACGGGTTGAGGGCGGGCGAACTTCGTTCCGGCCCGTCGCTCCAGGTGCGGAAGATCAGGGCGATGTTGCGCAGCGCCGCGCCGTTGTCGCGCCCCGCGCGGATGGTGCGCTGGTAGCCCAACGCATGGGCGGTGGCGAGGATGCGTTCGCGGGTTTCCCGGCTCACGCCCGGCTTGTTGCGCAGTGCGAGCGAGACGGTCGCCGACGATGCGTTGCTTGCGTTGGCGACCTCATCGAGGGTGACGCGCCGTCCGGCCATAACCTTCTCCGTTGATTCACTATCTGATGGTGACTTTATCACCATTTTCACAAGACTTCAATATTTTCGTACGATTTGGACTAAATATTCCTAAATATGGCCGTTGGACGAGGATGAAGCGTGGCCCGTGCCCGTGCATATCGCCACCAATCAGGTGGCAACCGCAATCGCGCCACACGAAGGCCGGTTGACTCTCATCTTTCCAACTGGCGTAGAGGCGGCCCAGAATCGACCATGAACGGGATCTTCGCCATTCGGATCTGGTCGATTCGTGTGGCCGCCCGGATGGTGGCGGACGGCAGATCGGGGTTGTCCTCGTGCGGCGACCGGAAACGTGGTTCGTCGCCTCGCTGCCGCCACCTCGGCCAGGCGGGAGGGTCCCACGCTGCGCTCTGGACAGGTGCCCGCGAGCAAGCTGTCGTCGCGTCGTTCGGCTTTGCGGCTCGCTAACCCTCCCCTACGAGATCGGTGGTGCGGACGCGGCGCATTCATGTGCATCACCCATTGCGAAACCCGGTTCAACGTCCTGGTCGCCCGTTGGCCCAAACCCTCATCTCACAGTGACTCGGCAATGGCGTTACAGTCCTGGAGCGCACCCGCTCTCGTGCCCAGCCGGCGAACCATGGCCGCCAGGCGGGACCGCGCTAGTGAAGGTGAACATTTCGTGAGCGATATGAGCCTGCCCCTGGAACCCGCGGCCCGTGGGGCGCCCATCCCGACCCCGTCAGGATCGACGGAGGCGGCGGCCGATGCCGGACACGGCCTCTTCACCTCGATGATCGAGCGCTTCGGCGACGAGATCTACCGCTTTGCCTGCCAGCTCACCGGCAATGGCGCCGACGCCGACGATCTCTACCAGGAAACGCTGCTCAAGGCGTTCCGCGCCTACGCCAAATTGCCGGCGGACGCCAACCACCGGGCCTGGCTTTACCGGATCTGTTCCAACACCTTCATCAGCGACCGGCGCAAGCACGGCCGGGTGGCGCCTATGAACGACGTGCTTGCCGCCACGCTCAGCGCCAACACCCCGGACCAGGCGCGTGCCCTCGATGCCCGCGACCTCCTTCGCGACGTGGAGCGCTTCGTCGATACCCTGCCGCCCAAGCAACGGGTCGCCCTGGTGCTCCGCAAGCATCACGAATACGGTTACGCCGATATCGCCGACGTGCTCAACAGTTCCGAAGCGGCCGCCCGCGCCAATGTTCACGAGGCGCTGACGAAGTTGCGGGGCGCGTTCGCCCACCGGCTGGAGGTCTAGGTCATGGGACATCACGATCTCCCGAACCGCATCGTCACCACCAACGGCCACCTGTCCCATCCCGTCCCCGATACGCGTCTCGAACTCACGATGGATCAGTTCATGACGACACCCACGCCCTCCACCGCACTCCCCGTCCAGAGCCCAATTCCGTCCAATCTCGCCGCCCAGGCCGCCGACCCGGAGGTCGACCCCTGCGACATCGCCGAGTCGGTGATGCCGGACCTGATCTTCGGCGACTTGAATCAGGCTGACGAGGCGTGGGTCCGCGAACACACGGTCACCTGCAATTACTGCGCCAACATCATGCACGGCCTGCAGGATGTGTGCTCGGCGCTGGACGAGTGCGCCGAAGATGTCTGCGAGGCGGCCGCCGACCGGAGGCCATCGTCCACCATGTGCTTGGGAATCCCGGAGGCGCGCTACGGGTTTATGGAGAGCCCGGTCGGGGACGTGCTGGTGGCGGCGAGCGATCGCGGCGTGGTGGAAGTCAGCTACCTGGACCACACCGGTCCCTACGAATCCCTGCGCGAGCTGGAGCAGCGCGGCTACCTCGTCTACGAGCGCCAGGACCGGGTTCAGCCGGTGGTGGACCAACTGCGGGAATACTTCGGGCACGAGCGACGGACGTTCAACCTGCCGGTCGATCTCGGCGGCGTGAGCGATTTCACCCGCTCGGTGCTCGACAGCACGGTCCACATCCCGTACGGCAAGGTGCAGACCTATGGCGACGTAGCCAGCGCGATCGGCAAGCCGAAGGCCTCGCGCGCGGTCGGCAACGCGCTGGGGCGCAACCCGGTGCCGGTGATCATCCCGTGCCATCGCGTGATCCGCTCGAGCGGGGCGATGGGTTGGTACACCGGCGGACCGGACATCAAGCGGGCACTACTCGGCATCGAAGGCGTCTCCTACGCCGCCCGCGAGCAAGCCGCCCAGGCATCGCTGAGCATCGAACGGTAGCATCACTCGGGCGGACCCCGGTCGCATAGGGGATCTGCGCCATCAGGGTGCAGGGTTGTCCGCCCTGATGTTGGCGTACGGGCATGTCGCGACGACACACCGAGTATCCGCCCAGATCGACCGCAACCAGTCACTCGGCGGACGCGCGGGCCGAGACAAGCTCGGCAACCCCACCACGAGCCGGACGACCGCGATCACGGCGTGAAGGCGGCGGGGTTCAGGTCGACCAGGGCGCGGCGGCTGGCCGGGCACAGACCTGGATCGTCGCGAAGCACCTCGATCAACAAGTTGAGGTCGGACGCTTCGTCGATGTCGAAGGTGGGTTCCGTCTCCCCGATCGTGAACCCCAACGCACGCGCCGACTGGACCACGCCATCCGCCGCCGAGGCGGTGCTCATCGGCACGGTCGACAGGATGTCGACGAAGCCGCGCATCCCGATCAGGTAGTAGCCGCCATCCCGCACCCGGCCGAGCACGATCTCGCGCGAGTCGAGCACCGCAAACGCCCCGTCGATGATGTCGCTGGTCAACTGCGGCGAATCCGAGGCCATCAGCACCGTTCGGGCGTACCCGTGGTCCGCTCCCCATCGCAGAAGGTTCGTTTGGCGCGTGCCCCAATCCGGACCATCCTGCGGCACGTAGAGCGTGGATACGGGCGCGGGCCGGCCCGTGACCTCCGCCAGATCGCTGGCGAAATCCCGATCCGGGGGTGAGTAGGTCCACGCCAAATCGTAGCGCCGGGACGCCGCCGCCGCGTCCGAATCGAACCGATCGGCGAGGTCGCGCAGGAACGCGCGGTAAAGCACCGCCGCGCGGTCCATGCCGATCGCGTGGCCGAGCCGGGTCTTGGTCTCCCCGGACACGGGCGCGCGGGCCGCGATCATCAGCAGCGAGCGAGGGCGGCCGGGCTGGGAACCGGTCATGGGCGCTGGTCTTCGGCGAGTTCTTCCGGCAAGGGGAGGGAATCCCGCTTCGCCCGGACGATGGCGAACATGATCCGGTATCCGGCCTTGACCGAGGCACGCAGGTTGCCGCTGACCTTCGATTCCCCGGCCGCCCGTTTGCGGTAGCTCACCGGCACCTCCCGCACCCGCAGCCCGGATTTGGCGGCGCGGGCGATCATCTCTATCGACCAGCCGTAGGTCATCTCCCGCATGCCAAGATCGAGCAACTGCTCTCGCCGAATCACGCGAAAGGGTCCGATGTCCGTCATCCGCACCCGGAAGACGAGGCGCAGGAAGAACGTCGCGACCCGGTTGCCGAAAATCTGTTGCGGCAGGAGCGACCCCGGCTCGTAGTCGCCCATGATCCGGGAACCGATCACGAGGTCGGCCTCGCCGGCGAGCAGCGGTTCGAGCAGGCGCGGCAACTCGGCCGGCTGGTCGCTCCGGTCGCCATCCATGAGCACGATGATGTCGGCGTCCCGTGCCGCCAGCACGCCGCTCAGGCAGGCGCGGCCATACCCCCGGCGCGGTTCGGAGACGATCCCGGCGCCAGCCGCCGCCGCGCTGGCGGCCGTATGGTCGGTGCTGCCGTTATCGACGACCAGGACGCGGTCGACCCGCACGGGCAGGTTTGGGTCAGCCGCGACGGCCAGCACCTCGGCCACGAGCCCGCCGATCGCGTCGCCTTCGTTGAGGCAGGGGATGACCACCGTGGCGGTGGGACGGCTGTCCGGGATGTCGCTCACGAGGCGCGTCCCGCGGTGGCCTTCTTGACGATGTTGCGGGCGCGCAGCCGTGCTTCCGCCTCGGAGAAATACTCGCCGATGTCGCCCTGGCCGGCGATCCATTCCAGGTAGCGGGCGATCCCCTGGGCGAGATCGACCTCGGGCCGGTAGCCAATCGCTTCGAGTTTCGAGATGTCGCTGATCAGGGCCCGCATCTCGCCTGGCCGGAACTCGCCGGGAATGTCCGGCTCGATCGCCTTGCCGAGCTGCCGGGCCAGGGTCCGGGCCAGGTCGCCGATCGCGACCGCGTTACCGGTGCCGACGTTGAAGACCCCGCCGTCGGCCCGGCTGTCGGTCGCGACCAGCAGGTTGGCGCGGGCGACATCCTCGACGAAGACCAGATCGCGCGACTGGCGGCCATCCTCGTAGACCACCGGCGGCAGGTCGTTCATCAGGCGCGTGCAGAAGATGGCGATGACCCCGGTGTAGGGGTTGAAGAGGGACTGCCGCGGCCCGTAGGTACAGGAGTACCGCAGCGCGACGACCGGCAGGCCGGTAGCGCGGCCGAAGGAGATCAGCAGCCGCTCCTGGTCGGCCTTGCTGATGGCGTAGACGTTCTCACCGCCCATCGGCGCCGCCTCGTCGGTCGGCACCGGGGTCGAGGGCCGGTCGCAGACGGGGCAATGAACCTCGTAGTCGCCGCGCTCCAATTGGGCGACGGGCCGGGTTTCGCCGTAGAAGTGGCCATGCTCGGGGCAGCTATAGGCGCCCTCGTTGTAGACCGCCTGGGACGACGCCATCACGATCTTCCGAATCGGGAGATCACGGTCACGGATCGTTTCCAGCATCAGCGCCGTGCCGTACGAATTGACGTGGATGAACTTGGCGATTTCGGGCATGTAGCCGCCGTAGGCGGCTTCGTGGAAGACGATGTCGATCCCGTCGAGGGCGCGTTCCCAATCCGCCCCGTTGCGGACATCGCCCGCCATGAACTCGATGTCATCGGCGACCCAGGCCGGTTTGCCGTGGGGATGGGTTTGCGGTTCGAGCGAATCCATCACCCGCACCCCCCAGCCCTCGGCACGGGCGGCATCGACGATGTGCGACCCGATCAGGCCGGCCCCACCGGTGACAAGCGCGGTTGTCGATCTGGTCATCTGTCTCCCGTCCTCATTCATAGCATACAGACGTCGGGTGATAGCTGATGTTCGGACGCCTCGCACCCCCAATTGTCATTCCGCGCTTGCGAGGAATCTTGTTCCTGCCAGAGCGCGAGCACGAAGATTCCTCGCAAGCTCGGAATGACAATCTGCATTGGATACTCAGTACAGTGTCCGAACCAGGCATCATGGCGGCCACGGCGCGTCCGATTGCCGGACCAGGTAGATGTATACCGGGTCATCCTCCAGCCACTGGTCGTACTCGCGCCGTTCGACCGGAACGTAGCCACCGCGCCAGGCTGGGTTCGTCGTCACCAGGTAGGTGGAATCGGTTTGCTTGGCGTAAAAGTACACCCACCACGGCGATCCCGGCGGCGAAACGCTCTTCGTGATACCCGATTCGAGCATGTCGGTGTAAAGATAGTAGCCGTCCCAGGCCGAACCGGCGTCCATCTTCTCGTTCGGCACGCCGGCCGCGTTGGCGTCCTCCGCCATCTCCCAGACCGCGTCGAGGTAGACGAGATGGTCACGCGTCCCGGCCACGGAGAGCGCGCCGAGGAAGGCGATCCCGGCCCACGCCGCGGGCTGGACCAACCGGACATCGCGCACCGCCCAGAGCACGAGCGCGATGGTCAACGGGATCAGCGGCAGGATGTAGCGATCGAGCGAGCCGCCCCGGTTGATGTACTGAAACGACGGCGGGATCATGCCGATCAGTTGCCAGATCGCGACCATGCCGACGAGCCCAGCGCCGGCCCGCTCGGGCGAAATATCGTCCCCGAGCCGGCGCGCCAGGTAGAGGGTGAGCAGGACCGCGCCGAGCGCCGCCGCGATGGTCAGACCGGTCCAGACCTCGTCCCATTCCACGACCCGCGAACGGCCGCCCGGCACGTCGGAGAGCCCAAACCCACCGCTTCCAAGGAATTGGGGGATATACGGCATGAGACGGCCCACGGAGCTAAAGTGGACGACCCCGAACATGAGCAGCAGTATCGAGGCGAGAAAGGTTCCGTAGCCCCAGACCGAGGCGAAGAACCGCTCCCCGGCCTGGCGCGTGCCGGGGAGCAGGGCGACGGTCAACGGCAGCAGGAAGAACCCCAGGTACATCGCGTCGAAGAATGTCAGGTATCGAACCAGCAGCCAGGTACCGCTCAGGCCCTCGGCCACGGCCCGGTCGAGGAATCCCTCCTGCACGGATGTGACATCCGGCACGGCATTGAGCCAGAAGAACCAAGCGTAGTACGCCGCCAGCATCAGGGCCGGGGCCAGCGCCACCTGAAGCCCAAGCCGCAGGCTTCGCCAGTTAAACCAGAGCTGGCGCGTCACGACGAGGTAGAGCACCACCGAGAAGGGGATCAGGGCGCCCTGCTGGCGCACCCAGAAGGCGTA
>JACCYX010000052.1 GCA_013696265.1 Chloroflexia bacterium | reverse complement strand
TCGAAGTCAGCGGCATCGACCCGGAATCCGGGATCGAAGTCGAGCGGCTTGGCGTGGCCGAATCGGCCGACGCGATCCGCGACGGCAACATCGACGCCTTCTTCTGGTCGGGCGGCCTGCCGACGGCGGCCATCACCGATCTCGGGGCCACCCCGAACCTGTCGATCGCGATCCTGCCCCACGGTGAAGTGACCAGTCTTCTTCAGGAAGCGTACGGCGACTTCTACAACACGGCCTCGATCCCCGCCGACACCTATCCCGGCCAGGCCGAGGATGTCGAGGTCGTGATTGTGCCGAACGTGCTGGTGGTCAACGGCGACATGGATGAGGAACTGGCCTACAACGTGACCAGCGTGCTCTTCGCGGGGCAAGCCGAACTGGCCGCCGCGCACCCCGCCGCCAACGAGCTGACACTCGAGAACGCCGTCCAGAACTCCCCGATCCCGTACCATCCGGGCGCGATCCGCTACTACGAAGAGCAGGGCGTCACCATCGGCGGGAGCGGCACCCCGGAAGCATCGCCCGAGGCGGGATAACCGCAATCGGGTACATAAACGATGTCTCGAACCACAATCGCCATTGGGCTGGTGGCGATTGTGGTCATGGCGGGGTTGGCGATGACGCCGGTGACGGCGGTGACGGTGACCGCTGAGGACGGCCAGGCGATCGTCTGCATGCGGGTGGACCGGGAATCGACGATTGCGCTCACCTTCACCCATTCGATGTACGGCGGGGACGTGACCGAGACGTACCGCCTCACGGATTCCGCGACCCTGCTGCGGACCAGCATCCTGACCGGCAACGCCGCCGCCGCCGAGTATTACGCCTGGAATGGCGCGGTACGGGTGCACGGCGAACGGTTCGAGGTCGTCGTACCGGACCTGGAGTTCACGGCGCTGCCGGTTCGGGTCGACCAGATCGGCCAGCACCGGCTGACAGTCGACGAAACGTCCGGGGATTTGGCGGCGATGGTCGATGGCTCGGAAGGGGTCCGGCTGTCGCTGGTGACGCGGCCGTTGGTGACGCAACTGCTGGGGATGGGGTGTTGATGAGAGGCGAGCCGCAAGGGCCTCCGCTGTGGTTGTAGGGGAGGGCTAGCGGTCGTAAATTGCATATTGCCAACCCGGATGTGAACCGCGTATGCCCTCCCGAGTCTCCGCGAAGACATGGCGCCTCACCGCAACCATAGCGATCGGCGCCATGCGGGAGGGCATACACGGGCCAAGGCGTGGTTGCCCAGGTGTCCTTAACGGGCCCGTTAGCCCTCCCCTACGAAACGCTATTCCCTTCACCGTGATTTGCCCATTGCGAAGTGTCCTGCAACCCCGGAGATCGCGATCCATGACTGACTCGGAGGACACCGCGAAGACCCGGCGCGACAACGTTAAGGACGTGCCGCGTCACGCGGCGCCGGAGGTCGATCCCGAGTTCCAGTCGCCCGAGGCGAACCAGGATCTGATCGAGACTTACGAGGCGGAGAGCCCGACCCGGAAGCTCACCGGTCCCTGGGCCCTGATCGTGACGGCGATCGCCGTCGGCCTTTCCGTCTACGCGCTCTACGCCACCCGGGCCACAATCTCCGCCCAGATCTACCGCACGGCGTTCCTCGGCATCGCGCTGGTGCTGACCTTTCTGCTCTACCCCATGATCCGGGGCTCGAAGCGCACCGGAGTCTTCGGGCTCATCTTCGGCGGGGCGCGGGTGGGCTTGATCGACCTCGTGCTGGTGGCCGCCAGCGTGATGGTTTCGGTCTACCCGATCCGGAATTTCGACGAGTTCGTCTACCGTGCCGCCCGGCCCAACGAAACCGACGTGCTGATGGGCACGATCTGCATCATCCTCGTACTGGAGGCGACCCGGCGGACGATCGGGTGGATTCTGCCGGCGGTGGCGATGGGCGGCCTGGCCTACGCCTTCCGGGGCGATGTCTTTCCCGGCCAGTGGGGGCACCGCGGCTACGAACTCGACCGGGTCGTGGGCACGATGTACATCTCGCTCGAAGGGTTGTACGGCACCGCGCTGGCGGTGGCGGCGACCTTCATCGTGCTCTTCACGATCTACGGGGCGGTCCTGGAATTCTCCGGGGCCGGCAAGTTCTTTCTCGACTTCTCGTTCGCGGCCACCGGCTCGAAACCATCGGGCGCGGGCCGCACCACGACCATCGCCGGGTTCCTGCTCGGCACGGTGTCGGGCAGCGGCGTGGCCACCACCGTCACCCTGGGCTCGGTTGCCTGGCCGATGCTGAAGCGGGCGGGCTACAGCCGCGAGTCAGGCGGGGCGGTGCTCTCGGCGGGCGGGATCGGGGCCATACTCTCGCCGCCAACGCTCGGCGCGGCCGCCTTCCTGATCGCCGAGTTCCTCCAGATCTCCTATCTGGAAGTGCTCAGGATGGCGATCATCCCCACCATTTTCTACTACCTTTCGATCTTCCTGATGATTGAACTCGATGCCCGGAAGATGGGCGCCACGTCCGTGGCGATCGAAACCGAGCCGATCTGGACCCTTACCCGAAAATACTGGTACCACTTCACCTCGCTGATCGCGATCGTGGTCTTCATGGTGCTGGGCTACACCCCGATGACGGCCGTGGTCTACGCCACGGGTCTCGCCTTCCTGCTCAGCTTCCTGCGGCGCGACACGGCGATCACCCCGCCCCGGATCGTGAAGACGCTGCGGGCGGGTTCGGTCAGCACGCTCTCGGTGGCCTCGACCTGCGCCACGGCGGGGCTCATCGTCGGGGTCATGACCC
>JACCYX010000008.1 GCA_013696265.1 Chloroflexia bacterium | reverse complement strand
CGGATTTGGCCAACCGAGATCCAGGGTGTCCGCCCGGTGCGACGCGACCTCGATCCCGCCATTCGCCACCATCCGGGCGGCTCCGTTCGACACAGGATCGACCGCATCCGGGCGGGTCACATGAGATTCGCGGTCGATCCAGAGCCTGTCCAGAGCGAAGCGTGGGATCCACCCCTACGGAATCCGCGACAGCACGGTCACCCCATCAATGTGCATCACCCGGTACAAGACTGGCAACACTACGTGGGATGAGGACAAGCCGGCATGCGAAAGACCTGGGAAGTCATTGTTATCGGATGTGGCGGAATCGGGAGCGCCGCCGCGTACTGGCTGGCGCGCCGGGCTGGATCCGACGTGCTCGCCATCGAACAGTTCCAGCTTGGCCACGATCGTGGCAGCTCGCAGGACCACTCGCGAATCATCCGGCGCTCCTATCACAACCCGGACTACATCGCGCTCACCGAGCCCGCCTACCAGACGTGGGCCGAGGTCGAAGCCGAGTCCGGCGTCCCGATCGTGGTCAAGTCCGGCGGGCTCGACCTGGAACTTATCGGCACCACGGGCGTCAAGGACCTTTCCCATTGCGCGGCCGCGATGGCGGCCAACGATATCCCATATGAACAACTCGATGCCCAGGAACTCATGTACCGCTGGCCGCAGTTCCAGTTGACCGATGCGGTGCGCGGGCTCTACCAAGCCGATGGCGGGCTGGTTGATGCGCGAAAGGCGAACGCCGTCCACGTGGCGCTGGCCCGTTCCCACGGCGCAACGGTCCGCGAAGGTCTCGCGGTCCGGTCGATCCAGTCCGCCGGGGATGCGGTCGAAGTTGTCACCGACGATGGCGTCTTCTCGGCCGGGCACGTCGTGCTCGCGGCTGGCGCATGGACCGGCAACCTGCTGGCCGATCTCGGCCTCGACTGGAGGCTGACGGTGACCCAGGAACAGGTCACCTACTTCGCGACGCCTCACCTGCGCGAATTCACGCCGGAACGGTTCCCGATCTGGATCTGGCGCGACCAGGAGGAGTTCTACGGCTTTCCGATCTATGGCGAGGTCGCGACCAAGGCCGGTCAGGATGTCGGTGGACAGGAAACCACAGCGGAGAGCCGGACCTTTGAGGTCGACGTGCTCGCCAGGGATCGTCTCGTTCGTTTTCTGGAGGAGCGGATTCCGCGTTTCCTCGGACCAGAGCTGTACACCAAGACCTGTCTCTACACCATGCCGCCCGATCGTCACTTCGTGCTTGACACGGCGCCCGGCCACCCGCGAGTCACGGTCGCGGCCGACGCGGGCCATGCCTTCAAGTTCGCGACGCTCTTCGGCAAGGTTCTGAGCCAGTTGGCGCTCGATGGCGAGACGGAATACCCGATCGCGCCGTTCACGGCGGACCGCCCGGCTCTGACCGATCCCACATTCGAGCCGATTTTTCGGAACGAGGCGGTGCTGCAGCGGGGATAGCGAGGCAGATGGCGCGTAGGGGTCAACCTCCGTGTTGCCCCGATCTTGAAGACCCCGTTGCTTCGGGCGATCACGGAGGATCGCCCCTACCCGCGTCGGCATGGCATCGGTTGTGTCCTTCGCACGTTGAGGAGTCAGGAAATGGACGAACAGGCGGCGGGCCAAACCACCGGCGGACTCCTGGAGCGGCTCGAAGCCGGTCCGGTGATCTGTGCCGAAGGGTATCTCTTCGAATTCGAGCGGCGCGGCTACCTGCAGGCGGGCGCCTTCGTCCCGGAAGTCGTGCTGGAGCACCCGGAACTCGTCGAACAACTCCATCGCGAATTCGTTCACGCCGGGTCGGACGTGGTGGAAGCCTTCACCTATTACGCGCATCGCGAGAAGCTGCGGCTGATTAGGAAGGAGCACCTGCTCCAGGAGATGAACCAGCAGGCGCTCACCATCGCCACGACCGTCGCCAGGGACACGGGAACGCTGGTCGCCGGGAACGTCTGCAACACCAACGTCTTCGAAGCGGATAACGCCTCCCGCCGGGCGGTCCGGAGCATGTTCGAGGAGCAGATCGGTTGGGCGGCTGAGGCAAAAGTCGACTTCATCATCGGCGAGACGTTCTCGTGGGGCGAGGAGGCCCTGATCGCCCTCGACGTGATCCGGCAAACTGGTCTGCCAGCCGTGATCACCCTGGCGATCCACCAGCAACCGGAAACCCGCGAGGGTTGGTCGCCAGAGGATGCGTGCCGGCGCCTCGAAGACGCCGGCGCCGATGTGGTTGGGCTGAACTGTATTCGTGGTCCCCAGACGCTGTTGCCGTTGCTCAAGCGCATCCGGGAGGCGGTAGAGGGGCATGTCGCCGCCTTGCCGGTGCCCTACCGCACGCACGACGAGCAGCCGTCATTCCAGTCGCTGCGCGATCCCGCCTATCCCGATCCGCCGGGCGGACGCCCTTTCCCGACGGCACTCGATCCGTTCGTGTGCAACCGCTACGAGATTGCCGACTTCACGCGGGACGCGGCGGACCTCGGCATCCGCTACCTGGGCGTCTGCTGCGGCGCCGGTCCGCATCACATCCGAAGCATGGCGGAGGCGCTCGGCCGCACGCCGCCGGCCAGCCGGTTCACCGCCGATATGTCCAAACACGCCTTCCTTGGCGTCGATCCAACCCTCAAGGCTCACAACCGGGAGTACGCCAAGGAGCTTTAATCCCACGGGAACGACGTCGGGGCTCCAGTGATCGATGAAGGTAACAGCATCATGGGGACAATCGAGTTCATTCGCGAAACGCAGTGGCGGGCATTGCCAGAGCCTGTCCGCAACCAGGCGTGGCGCTGCTTGCTAGACACGCTCGGGGCCGCGCTGGGCGGTCGCCAAACCGAGCTGTCGCGGATCGTCCACAACTTCGCGGCAGCGGCCTACGGTGGGCCGGGGGCGAGGCTCTGGCTCGACGGGCGCGTGGTCTCGCCGCCCGGGGCGGCGATGGCCAACGGCATGACGATCGACTCACTGGATATTCATGACGGCTACCTCCCGGTGAAAGGCCATGCCGGAGCCGCCGTTGTGCCGGCCGCCCTGGCGACCGTGCCAGTCGATGGCAGCCGGCCGGTTTCTGGCCAGGACCTGCTGACCACGATCGTGATCGGCTACGAAGTGGCGCTCCGAGCGGGTGTTGCCTTGCACGCCACCGCCTGCGACTACCACACCTCTGGCGCCTGGAATGCCCTCGGCTGCGCGGCGATCGCGGCCCGGTCCCTGGGACTTGAAGCCGACCAGACGAGACACGCGCTCGGAATTGCGGAATACCATGGCCCGCGATCACAGATGATGCGCTGCATCGATCACCCGACGATGCTCAAGGACGGAAGCGGATGGGGGGCGATGACCGGCGTGAGCGCGGCGATGCTGGCTGGTGCCGGCTTCACCGGGGCGCCGGCCGTGACCGTCGAAGCGCCAGAGTCCGCGGACATCTGGGCGGATCTTGGAACGCGATGGCGGATCACCGAGCAGTTCTTCAAGCCGTACGCGGTTTGTCGCTGGGCGCAACCGGCGATTGCGGGGGCCCTGGCGCTGCGGAAAGATCACGGGTTCCCACTGGCCGCGATCGAGCAGATCCAGGTGAGCACCTTTCATCAGGCGACGCGCCTGGCCTGCCGGCGCCCGCTGACCACCGAAGAGGCGCAGTACAGTTTGCCCTTCCCCGCCGCCGCCGCCCTGGTCCATGGTCAGCTCGGGCTGAGCCAGCTCAGCGGCGTCGAGTTGCGGGATCCGCGCGTCCTGCGCCTCGCCGACCGCATCGAGCTTGTGGATGACCCGTTGCTGGGCGCGCGATTCCCGGCCGAACGAGTGGCGCGCGTGCGCATCGAAATCACCGATGGAGTTGTGCTCGACTCGGGCGAGGTTCACGCGCCATGGGATGCGACCGCCCCGCCGACGGACGAGGAACTCATCGAGAAATTTCGCTGGCTCGCGAGTGACAGCGTGCCGGCGACGCGATCGGAAGAGCTGATCGACGTTATCTCGAACTGTGCTGAGGCGCCCGACATTGGGCGACTGAGCGAGTTGCTCGCGACGCCGTCGGCCATGTGATGACCGTTAATCGCCTCGCGATATCACCATTTGGCGGCCCGAGTTGCCGCGCTGGGTGGTTCCCCGCCGGGTGGTGGGCCCCCCGCCCAACCCGCCGCCGACCCAGACGGTGGCGAGGATGAGCGCGGCGATCGCGATCGTGGGCGGGAGCACGAGCCACGGCCAGGCGGGCCGCGAGAAGAGCAACGGATCGCGAAACGCCTCGTTCAACATCCCGCCCCAGCCGATTGCTTCGCCCGCCCCGAGTCCGAGAAACGCCAGCGTGGCCTCGGCGAAGACGGCGTACCGCATCGTGAGCACGAGCTTCGTGGGGAGGGCGTCGAGTGTCGCCGGCAGCAGGTGGCGCATCGTGATGTGTGCATCCGAGGCGCCGAGTGACCGGCTCGCCTCGACGTAGGGTGAGATGCGGGCGCCGATCACGATTGCCCGCACCACGCGCGCGAACGCGGGCCATGAAAGCAGCCCGAGCACCAGGATCAGGTTGATCCGGGTCGCGCCGATCAGGGTCAACACCAGCAGGATCAGCGGCAGGTCGGGCAAGGCGAGGAGCAGGTCGGTCAGGCCCATCAGCAGCCCTTCCAGGCGGCGGATGAATCCCGCCGCCAGCCCCACGATCCAGGACAGGGCGGTCGAGATCGCCGTTACCGAAAGGGCCACGATCAGCGTCGAACGGGTGCCGTGAATCAACTGGCTCAAGATGTCCTGCCCCAGGTCGTTCGTGCCGAGCAGGTGGTCGCGGGTTGGCGCCGAGAGGGGCAGCGCCAGCGGTTGCCGCGGATCGTGCGGGGCGAGCACCGGGGCCAGGATCGCGATGCTGACGAATCCGGCCAGGAGTGCGGTCCCGAGCCAGAACAGGAGCGGTCGCCTCCTCACCGGTCCGACCGCCGCCCCGGATCGAGCCGCGGGTAGCTCAGCTCGACCAGGAACGCCACGAGCAGGACGCCGAGGCTGGAGAGCAGGAAGAGCGCCTGGAGAACGGGGTAGTCGCGGGCGCCAATCGCCTGGAAGCCGAGCTGGCCGAGACCGGGTATGCTGAAGACGCGTTCGACCACGAGCGCGCCGCTGAGCACGCCGCCGAGCCGCAAGCCGAAGAACGTGACCAGGGGAGGAGCCATGTTCGGCAATGCGTGCCGGACCGCGATCTGGCGCTCATCGAGCCCCTTCGCGCGGGCGGCGACGAGCCAGGGCTCATGCTGGAGACCCGCCGTCACGTCCCGCGTGACGAGCGCGAAGGCCGCCACCCCGGCCAGCGCCAGCGTCGCGGCGGGCAGGGTCAGGTGCCAGGCGATGTCGAAGGCGCGACGAACGAAGCTGGACGGGCCGCCGCCCCAATCGGTGAAGACGGTTTCCCCACCGAACAGCGGGAACCAGGCGAGTCCGACCGCCCCACCCAGCAGCAGCCCGATCGCGATCAGGAACTCGGGGATCGCGGCCAGCATGCCCGAGGCCGACATCAACACGCGATCGCGGCGCTTGCCCGGTCTCCATCCCGCCACCATCCCAAGCGCGGTCCCGATTGCCGCCGACAGCAGGAGCGAAACCAGCAGCAGCGACATCGTCCACGGCAGCCGGTCGAGGATGAGGTCTCCCACGGGGGCGGAGCGCGAGATTGAAAACCCGAGGTCGCCGGTCACCAGATCGCCGAGATAGGACCAAAGCTGGCTCAGGATCGGATCGTCAAGATGGTAATACGCCTCCAACTCGGCCCGAGCCGACGCCGTAAGCGGCACGGCGGCATCGAGCCCGTCGCCGGAACTGAAGTCGAGCGGATCGCCGGGCAACAGCCGGGGCAGGAAGAAATTGACCAGCACCACACTGAGCGCAAGGGCCAGGTAACGGCCGCAGAGCCAGAGGAAATCACGAAGCACGGCGCTGGGTCACCCGGAATACGGATGGATGGTGGACCACAATATCGTAACGGGTGATGCACATTGCAGATCTTCGTAGCGGCTGAGGCGCATTGACTATGGGATGCCACCCAATACGGTCTCGTAGGGGCGGACCGGGATCGATTGCGAACCTCATCTGGACCGCTCCGTGCCCTGTCGATCCTGTGTCCGCCCGGTTCGCGGCAAAGCCGATCCCACCGCTCGCCACCGTCCGGGCGGACACACCATCGACCGGATCCGGGTGGGTGAGCTGTCGTTCACGGTCGATGGCGGTACCGCCCCTACGATTTCACGCAATGTACATCAGCCGAGTCGTAGGGCGAATCTCTCGAATCGCGGAGCATGCAGTAATCACCCGGAATCCGCGTCAGGTCGCGATCAAGGCGAGCTTGTTATGCGGGAAGGGAATTCCGTTCATCAGGCCTCCCCACGTCTCCATCGGGATGAACCGGCCCGGATCGTTCATCCAGTAGAAGCGGCGGTGGTAGAGGACGATCGTGGGCAATTGCTCGGCCAGTATCTCCTGCATTCGGAAGACGATTTCCTTGCGTTCGGCTGGGTCGAGCGATGCCGCCTGCGCCTCGCCGAGGCTGGTGAACTCCTCATCGCTGAAGAGCGAGCCCTGGGCGTAGGCGTTCGTCTCCTCGACGTTGTACCAGCGACGAAGATAATCCGGGTCGCCGCCGACGCCGATGTGGGTCAGGAATCCAAGCTGGAAGTCGCCGTCGCGCAAGAGCTGGATCCTGGTCGCGGAATCGACGCTTTGCACGTTCAGGGTGATGCCGACCTCCTCCAGCATCGGGATCATGAGTTCTGGTTCCCGGGCCCTGGCATCCGCCACGAGGTCGATCGTCAACCGCTCGCCGCCAAGCAACTCGCCCGCCCGTTCGGGATCGTAGGCATATTGCGTGAGGTTTGGATTGAACCAGGGTGTCTCGGGCGGCACGACCCCGGCGCTGCCGACAATCGCCGGACCTCGCGTGACTGTTTCGGCAATCCGCGCGCGGTCGAGGGCGTAGGCGATCGCCTGGCGTACTTCCACGCGGTCGAGCGGTGCCTGAGTCGTGTTGACGGCGAGGCGGACGATCGAGAGCGGGGCCGATTCCTGGATCGCCAGGCGCTCGTTATCGGCGAGGAGGTTGCGGACCGAAGCATCGGGACTGGACGCCAGGTCGACCTCGCCCTGGATTGCGGCCTGGATCAGCGCCTCGGGGGGAACCGTGATCTGCCGAAACTCGGCGATAATGGGCGTTCCGCGCCAGTAGGCGTCGTTCGACACCAGGCGATAGCCGCCTTCGGTCTGGTCGTACTCCGCCAGCGTGTAAGGTCCGCTCCCCATCGTCCTGTCCGGCCCAGTGTAGGTGAGCGGGTCGTCGACCGATTCCCAGACGTGTCTGGGAATGATCGGCACGATCCCGGCGACATCCTCAATGAACGGCGCGTAGGTTCGCTGGAGCGTGATCGTGACCGTGTTGCCAACGGCGGTGGCGGCCGCGACGACATCCGATCGCATCCAGACGTAGGGGTGGCTGGCGTAGTAGGTGTACGAGAAGGCGACATCCTCGGCGGTCAGGGCCTGACCGTCGTGCCACGTGGCCCCGGAGACGATCTGGAAGGTGTAGGTCAGGCCGTCGCCGCTGACCGACCATTCGGAGGCGAGCCACGGGATGATGCCCGTCGCGTCTTTCCAGGTGAGCGTGTCGTAGATGAGGCTGACGAGGATCGGTCCGCCCGGACCGGCTGGCAAGACCTGGAACGGATTCGGCACACCGGAGTCGGGCCCGCCATAGGTCAGCAACTCGACCGATTGCCGGTCGTCCTGGGCGCCGGCTCCCGCGTAGCGCAGGGCCATTGCTCCCCCCGCCGCGCCGGCCAAAAGTTCTCGCCGTGTTACCGGGTGCATCGATCTCTCCATTGTGAGGGTGTTTGGCGTGTCCTGACATCTCCCAGACCGTCATTCCGAGCTTGCGAGGAATCCCCCGCGAAGCGGTATTCTGGGGCCAAAGACGTACCGGCAATCGCGTCGCTGCGCCGGGGGATCCTTCCGCTTCGCGTCAGGATGACGAATGTGGGGCGACCGAGCATCAGGCACGTCGTTCCGTACGTCAAGATACCGGAACCGCAGCGCATTGCGGTTGCATGACCCATTC
>JACCYX010000537.1 GCA_013696265.1 Chloroflexia bacterium | reverse complement strand
GTTCAGGCCGATCTCGCACCGGCGGGCGCGGATGGCCTTGCCCAGGCTCCGCGACGTGTCAGCGCCACCCCCGGCGCACGCCTCACCAGCCCGTGTCTCCCGCTTCCAGTTGAGATGCGTATGCGAAGAATGGGGGGTGTAACCTGGTGCGTCGCGCAGAGCCATGGTCCCTGTCTCCTCTTCCCGCCACGAACCGGGCGGCACAATCAGCGGGCGCACATGTGAGCGAAAACGATTATTGTGTATTCACGATACGGTGGCTGGACCGGGACGAGTATCCGGGAGACTACGCGATCAGGCGGCAAACGGCCCGTAGTTTCACCTACGGGCACGGGGGACGGATGGTATGGGGGCGATGTCGATCGCGACTTAGAGCGTTTCGGACATGGGGCCGCGGCCGACCACGAACCGGACGAGGTCGGTCTGCGTTTGCAGGCCGAGCTTGCGGAGCAGGTTGGCCCGGTGGGTTTCGACGGTGCGCGGGCTGACCGCGAGGCGAACGCCGATTTCGGCGTTGCTCATGCCTTGGGCCGCCAGTTGCAGCACCTCCCGCTCGCGCGCCGTGAGCAGTTCGTAGCGATCGAGTGGGCGCGATGCCTCGTCGGCGCGCCGCGCGTAGGCGTCGATCGCGCGCTCGGTCAGCGGGGCGCTGAGGTATCGCCGGCCAGCGACCGCCGCGTGCACGGCGTCGATCAGGTCCGTGGTGGCGGAATCCTTGAGCACGTAGGCCGCCGCGCCGTGACGCAGGGCATCCAGCACGTAGGGTTCGTCGGCAAACATGGAGAGCACGACCACTCGCGTTTCCGGCGCCTGGTCACGCACGCGCCGAACGACCTCCAGCCCGTTGAGGTCCGGCAGTTGGACATCGACCACCGCGACGTCTGGCCGCAGGCGGACGATCAGCTCGACCGCGGTCAGCCCGTCAGCCGCCTCACCGACGATCTCGCAGGCGTCCTCGCCCTCCAGCAGGGTCCGCAGACCCTGCCGTACGATCGGATGGTCATCGACCAGGACCGTTGCAATCATGAGGCGTCCCCCATCATCTGCCGACCGAATCGAGCGAGCGGCAGTTCGGCGGTCACGACGACGCCGGCACCCTCCGCCGCCTCGAGCCAAAAGCCGCCGCCGAGCAGTTCCACCCGTTCCCGCATGCCGCCCAGCCCGCCGGCGCCAGAGGTCGCGGCAATGTCGAACCCATGCCCGCGATCGCGAACGACGATGGTCAGCCGGTCGTCGGCCAGCAACTGGACCGAAACCGCATCGACCCCAGCGTGACGCGCGACATTGGTCAGCGCCTCCTGCACCACGCGGTAGGCGGCAATTTCGATTTCTGGCGGCAGGCACCGATCCAGCCCGTGGTGGCGCAGTTCGACCCGCACGCCGGTGCGCGCTTCGTAACGCTGGCTGTGCGACAGCAGGGCGGGGATCAGCCCAAGGGTATCGAGCGCGGCCGGGCGAAGGTCCATCGAGAGTTCGCTGACCCGACCCGTCAGTTCACGCACGATCGCCTCGGCTTCCGCCAGCTTCGTGGCCGGCCCGCGCCGGGCGGCCGCGATCTGGAGTTGGACCGCCTGCCGCGCCTCGCGCTCACGCGGGTCGTGGTCCGGCCCATCGACAAGCCCCGATGCGCGTGTGGGTTCCACCTCTCCGCCTTTCCACCTCGACCCTGTCACGCTGGTGGTGCGTGCCGCGGGCAGTCCTGCCCGACGCAACCATGCGGAGCGAATTCGTCGATCAGTGGAATCACCTTACAATGCGATCGCCACGCGGCATAGGGGTGAACACGTCTCACGCCGCAATGTTCGCCGCCGAAGCCGATTGGTACCGCTGACACGCGGGTACAATCGGTCCATGCGCACGATTGGCATCATCACCGACGCCCACGCGAACCTGCCGGCCCTGAACGCCGCACTTGCCGCCCTGGATGCCGAGGGCTGCGAGTTCGTGGTGCACACCGGCGACGCGATCGGGATCGGTCCGCACCCCGCGGAGTGCCTGGATCTGCTCCTGGGGCATCCCCATCTCCGCTTCATCATGGGCAACCACGACGAATGGTTCGCCCACGGCTTGCCCGACCCACAACCGGCCTGGATGAGCGACGAAGAGTGGCTCCACCAGCGGTGGACGCACCGGCACCTCACGGCGGAGATGCGGGAGACCGTCGCCCGGTGGCCCTGCACATTGGAACTCGAACTCAACAGGGTGGGCGTGGCGTTTTGCCACTATCCTCGCGATCCCGCCGGCACAGGTTTTGTCCCGATCGTGAAGGGCCCGTCAGCGGCGGACCTCGACAGCCTGTTCCAAGGCAGTCACGGTGACGTTGTGTTCTACGGGCATCATCACCCCCGCTCCGATGTGCAAGGCCGTGCCCGCTACGTCAATCCGGGGGCGCTCGGTTGCAACGCGCCCGGCCAGGCCAGGTTCGCGATGCTGGCGGTAGATGACGACGGGAATTGGGACCTCTCGCTTCGTTCCGTTTCCTGCGATGCGCGCGACCTGCCGCACGATTACGAGGTGCGCAAGGTCCCCGCCCGCGAAACGATTCTCCGCATCTTCCACGGCCCGGCATCGTCGCCGGGCCGGGCTCATGGATAACCCTGGCGTCCCGCACGCCGCGCTCGGCATGCTCATGCTTCACCGTCGCCTGGCACCTCGTCGCCATCAGGCTGTGGAGCGTGGAATCCTCGCCACACCGTCACATTCGCCGTGTGATGCAACCCTGAGCGATCATCGTTCGTCATACCTGATGTCGCGGGTGGTCGAGGTGCCGTGACCACGCTCATCGCGAAATCCTGAACATCGTTCAGCGTTCCTATTGACAGTCAATGCGCAGGCTGGTATCGTAGGGCCGTGATCGATTGAACGTTGTTCAGGAGTTCGATGAATGTTAACCAAATCGGAACTGACCGGCGCCAGCGCCCGCCGCGAACGCGGCCGGCAAGAGATGCGGACCGCGATCCTGGTTGCCGCCAGCGAGATCGTCGA
>JACCYX010000407.1 GCA_013696265.1 Chloroflexia bacterium | reverse complement strand
TAGCGTATGAGGACGATGCAAGAACGTGCGTGAACATCCGTGCAGGCTGGAGGGGCCCCACCACACCGTGGCTGACCAGAACGACGCGCTCATGACCTCGGTCGCGCGCATGTATTACCTGGACGGGCTCGGCCAGAGCGAGGTCGCCAACATCTGCGGCGTCTCGCGCTCGACCGTCTCCCGGCTGCTGACCACGGCCCGGGAACGCGGCATCGTGCGGATCTCGGTCGACGAGTTCGATCCCCGGGACCGGGACCTCGAAGCAAGGCTGGTCGAGCGGTTCGGGTTGCGGCGGGCGATCGTGGTGCGGGAAATGGGGGGGACGCCGGCCAGCACCCGGCGCGCGGTCGGCTATTTCGCGGCGCCGGTGCTCGCCGAATGGATCGGGGAGCGCCGGCTGGTGGGTCTGGCCGGAGGCCGGACCCTGGGCGAGCTGGTTCACCACATCGAGTCGCGGACGCGGGGCACCGGTTCGGCCTTCGTCCAGTTGATGGGAACGATCGGGTCGAGTCCGGGCCGGATCGACGCCTCGGAGTTGAGCCGGACGCTGGCGAGGCGGTTCCAGGGCACATTCCTGACCCTAAACGCGCCGGCCTTCGCCCAAAGCCAGCGGGCGCGGGACCTGTTCCTGTCGCACGACGAGATCCGGTCGATCTGGAGCGCGTTCGATGCGCTCGACCTGGCGCTGGTGGGGGTCGGCAGCCTGGACGAATCGGCCTTCCTCGAACGGGGCGTGCTCACGGACGAAACCTGCGCCGAACTGCGGGCGGGTGGGGCGGTCGGGGAGATTTGTGGGCGATTCTTCGACGAGCGCGGCCGGGAGTGCCCCTCCGGGTTGCGGGATCGGGTGGTCAGCATCGGGCTCGATGCGCTCCGGGCGTGCGGCGACGTGGCGGCGGTCGTGAGCGGTCCGAGCCGGACCAATGCGCTCCGGGCCGCGATCCGGGGCGGCATCGTGACGTCGGTTGTGATCGACCAGGTGGGCGCCCACGGGTTGCTGGGCGCGGGGTGAGGTGGATTTAGCCCGTGTGAATACGGGAATGGGATTCGGTTCGAGGTTGCCGGAGGCGGCGGCCGGGAAGATGTCCGGCAACGGACAGGGAGATCATCATGGCGGACATCACGCGGCGACGACTCGTGGGACAGGCGGCGGTGGCGGGCGCGGCCGCGATGGGCGGGACGATGGCGGCCAAGGCGGCTCCGGCGCCCGGACAACCGGACGGCCGGGGCGCGGCCCAGGACCGCACCGAGATCACGATCTACCATATCTGGGGCACCCCGCCGGGCGGCACCCCGGCCGAAACCCCGCACCCGATGACGCAAGTGATCGACGCCTTCAACGCGCAGAGCACGACCGTCATGGTCAACAGCCAGACGCCAGGCAACTACCAGGAAACCCTCCAAAAGACGCAGGCGGACATTGCCGCCGGCAACCCGCCGGACCTGGTCAGCGTGCCGTGGGCGAACCTCCACTACGCGATCGACGGTCTCGGCGTGCGCGAGTTACCGGCCATTGCCGGTGACCAGTTCGAGGCGCTGCGTGCCTCCATGTCCGAGCCGGCGTGGCCATTGGTGACGCGGGACGAGACGGTGTACGGCTTCCCATGGGGGCTCTCGACGCCGATTCTCTACTACAACGCCGATGTCTTCGAGGCCGCCGCGGTCGATCCGGCCGAGGCGTTCGCCACCTGGGAGAGCTTCGCCGCCGCGTGCCCGGCGCTGCAGGAGCAACTCGGCGGCAACCCGGTGTTCGCGCTCTCCTTCAACAAGGACTGGCCGGCCCAGACGATCATCCAGTCGAACGGCGGGCGCGTGCTGAACGAGGATGGTACCTTCGGCTTCGCCAGCGAGGAAGCGAAGGCGGCGATGCAGACGATCGCCGATCTCGATGCCGCCGGTTTCTACGACCGGGGCACGACCGAAGAGTTGCGGCCGAACTTCGTAGCCGCTTCCACCGCCGTCTTCCAGGCGAGCGTGGCCAGCCTCGGCGGCCTGAACAACGATACCGCGTTCACGCTCGGCACCTCGACCTGGCCGCAATTTGGCGACAAGCCAGTCTCCGCCTCGACCGGCGGCTCATTCCTGGGCTCCTTCACCGAGGACGAGGCGAAGCATCCCGCGCTGCTGGAGTTCCTGACCTTCTGTGCCAGCGAAGAGGGTTACACGCTCTGGAACCAGACGGGCTACGTCAATATCTCGAACATCGAACTGGAACGCCTGCCGGGACAGGAGCCGGCCTACGCCCAGTTCGATGCCGGGCTCGAACTCGAAACCAACTGGCCGAGTTCCCGGGGGCTCGAAGCCCAGAACACGTGGGATGTCTACTGCCAGCGGATGTGGGCGAACGATATCTCGGTGGAAGAGGGGACATCGGCGGCGCTGGAGGAGATCCAGGCCATCACCGGCCAAGGCTAGGCGGGCCGCCCACCAACTGTCATTCCGAGCTTGCGAGGCAGCCGCGCGATATCTCCCGGCGCAGTCGGTATCCGTGCCAGCGGACGTCCGGGCGCGTAACCTCAGTCGACCTTCGGTCGATGCGCTATCGCTTCGCTGCGCGCAGGGATTCCTCGCAAGCTCGGAATGACAACAATTGGGTGGCGCGCTCGC
>JACCYX010000509.1 GCA_013696265.1 Chloroflexia bacterium | reverse complement strand
TCCATCACGTTCCACAGCGACATGAAGGTGGCCCAGTCGTACTCCTTGTAGACCGCCTTGCCAGGATCGGTGATGGAGACGCCGCTGTCGTCGTAGCCATAGGCGACCATGACGTGCATGCCGGTCGTGAGCTGGAAGCGGGTGCCGTCGTCGGTGTATTCGTCGACCGATCCGCCATCGCCCCAGAGCCCCAGCCAGACCACCACCGGCCGTCCCGCGTCGAGTTCGCCGGTCAGGTCATCGCGGGTCGTGCCGTACCAGGCGTGGCTCGGGATGCCGAGTTGCGCCAGCCCGCTGGCGAGGGGCCCGTGGTAGACGCCGTAGTCGTCGGTGTTTCCCCACGAGCCCATGATGTCGCCGCGATAGCCCCAATGCGGATTCGGTGAGAGCGGGACCGCCGCCTCGATCTCGTACTCCGAAATTGACTGGCCGACCATCGTCGTCGCGATGTGGACGGAGGCGTACTCGCAACTGAGCGGCCGCTGCTGCTGGTAGGTGAAGGCGCCAGGCAGCATGACCGGTCCGGCCGGACCGGCGCCGTCGCGTGACGGCATGAGCCGCGAGACGAGCGGCACGTCGCTGGCCAGGTTCGCGGCCATCGGGGCCGAGGCGATCATGCCCACGATGAAGATGCAGATCGCGACCGCCGCGATCGGGATCGTGCGTGACCGCGCCACCCGTGGTTGAACCTCGAAGTCCGCGGTCTCGTGCATGACCAGCCCCCGGAGGCGCGCATCTCGCATCGATCAACATCTCTCGCTTATGACAACGCCTGAGTGTACCAAAACGGTTCGCTCCCGGTCACCTCCGGCGCTCCCGATTGCGGAGCGATCCCGGGTCGCGCCGGCCCGGTCACACCGCGGGCTGGCTGGCAGACCTGCCTTACGCGTTCGTCGGAAGAAACGGCGCGCGGGATCGCCCAGCGCCTTCTGGTTGGGAGCGGCTATCCCCAATCGCCGGCAGGAAAACCGTGACCGTCGTACCACGGCCGGGGTCGCTGCCAAGGTCGATCCGCCCCCGGTGGGCGGCCACGATCGCACGGCTGATGTTCAGTCCCAGGCCCGCCCCCGTAGACCCGCGTGCCGGGCCGTGGCCGACCCGGTAGAAGCGATCGAAGACCCGGTCCCGATGCTCCGGCGCAATGCCGGCGCCCGTGTCCGTGACCCAGAAGATCACCTCGGCGCCTGTGTGGCGGCATCCCAATGTCACTGACCCGCCCGGTGGGGTATGGGCCAGCGCGTTGGCGACCAGGTTCACCAGCACCAGCACCAGGACATCCTCATCGGCCACCACCACGCACGCCTCAGTCTTCCGCTCCAGGCGGACACCCGCCTCCTCCGCCTGGGCGGCGAACTGCTCGCCAACGATCTCGATCGTGTCGGCCAGGTCGACCGGCGCCAGCGACAGTTCGAGGTGCCCGGCGTCCGCCCGGGCCAGGGCCAGGAGCGCGCTGACGAGGTCTGTCAACCGTGCGATATCGACCTGGAGCGCATCAAGCGTCTCGCGGTACTCTCCGGCGGAGAGGTCACCCAGCAAGGCGAGATCGACCCGGCCGCGCATCAGGCTCAAGGGCGTCCGCAACTCATGGGCGGCATCGCCGGTGAACCGTCGCTGCTGTTCGAACGCCTCCTCGATGCGATCCAGCATGGCGTCGAACGTCACCGCCAACCGGCCAAGTTCATCGTCCGGCAAATCCAGGTGGAGCCGCGCGCGCAAGTCATCGGCCTGGATCGACGCCGCCTGGCGCGTGATCTCGCTCACGGGACGCATGGCGCGTCCGGCCAGGGTGTAGCCACTGGCCACGGCCACGGCCAGCACGACCGGCGCCGAGATGAACAGCACCAGGAGCAGCGACCAAAGCGCCTCGTCGATCTCCTCGCGCGCGATGCCCACCTGGAGGACGCCGGTTACTTCTCCGTTCGTCATGACCGGGGCGGTCACGAGCCGGATCGTCTCGCCGCGGGCCACGGCGGACGTGAGTTGCGTCCTCCCCGCCAACGCGGCCTCAACCAGGCCCTGGTCCAGGGGCAGGCCACCCAGGGCATCACTCGTGTCGGCGACCACCCGGCCCCCAGGAAGGACCAGGCGAACGAAGTGCTCGTCGTTCTCCAGGTCGCCGATATCGCGCGGATAGAGCGTGAGATTCCCGCCCTGCTCCTGGATGGTGATGA
>JACCYX010000503.1 GCA_013696265.1 Chloroflexia bacterium | reverse complement strand
CGCGGCACGGAGGTTGTCGCGCTCCGCTTCCAGGCGATCGAGAAACGCGACCAGCCGCGCGCCCCGCTCGATCGGCTTCGCCTCACGCACCGTCTCCTGCAGCGAGGTAACCGCATGGATGAAGTGGGCGGCATGGGCGGCCCGGAGCGCTGATTCCTCCCCCCTGGCTGCCAGTTGGTCCAGCCCGTACTCCTGGAGGCTCTCCAGATAACGAAAGCGTCCGGCGCCATGGGCATCGGGTACGAACTGCAGCAGGCTGTGATCCACCAGCATTCCCAGAGACTCAATTGCCCGTATCTTGACGTCACCCTCCGCCGCCGCCGCCTCGGCCGCCTCCACCGTAAACCCCCCAACGAAGATCGCCAGTCGCCGGAAGAGGAGTTGTTCGTCGGCAGCCAGCAGGTCGTAGCTCCAGGCGATCGCATCGCGCATCGTCCGCTGCCGTGCTGGAGCATCGCGTGCCCCACCCGTCAGCAGCGGCAGGCTGTGCTCCATCCGCGCCAGCAAGGTCGCCAGGGGCAGGTGCGCGACCCGGACCGCGGCCAGCTCGATGGCTAGCGGCAGCCCGTCCAGGCGACCGACCAGGGTAGCAACGCTTTCGCTGTTCGATTCTGTCAGGGTGAATATTGGGTCTGCCGCCTGGGCGCGATCAACGAAGAAGGCGACCGCCTCCGTCCGGGCCAACTCGGACAGCGAAGGCCCGTCCACTGTCTCGGGCAGCCGGAGCGGCAGGACCCGGAAGACATGCTCGGCGGCTAGACGGAGCCGTACGCGGCTCGTGGCTAGGATCCTGACCGATGGACACGCTGCCAGGAGCGTCGCAATCTCCGGTGCGGCGTCAACGACCTGTTCGAGGTTGTCGAGGACAAGCAAAAGATTCCGACGACTCAGCGCGGTGGCGAGCGCCTCCGCCAGCGGGCGGGTGCCGGTGTCTTGCACGCCGACGACTGAGGCAATCGTGGGCAACACCAGTGCTTCGTTGCGCACGGGGGACAGATCGGCGAAAAGCACCCCTTCAGGGAACCAGTCCGCCAGTTCTTGGGCTACCCCAAGGGCGAGCCGGGTCTTGCCCACCCCACCAGGTCCGGTGAGCGTCACGAGCCGGACATCCTCACGACGCATGAGATCGACGATCGCATCGACCTCGCACACGCGCCCAATCAAAGGGGTCGCCGGTACGGGCAGCTTCGGCCAGGGATCCGGGGGAGGTTGCTCCCCTGAATCGGCGGGCACGACGTTGCGGGCGGCAAGGAGGGCTGCCCGATCACCTTCCTCCAGGGCGAGGCTGTCAGCGAGCAGCCGGACCGTCTCAAGGCGGGGAACCGTCCGGGCTCCCCGCTCCAGGTCACTGATCCCACGCAGGCTCAAGCCCGCGCGCTCGGCCAGATCCTCCTGCGACAGGCCCGCTGCCTGGCGATGGCTCCGCAACAAGGTTCCGAACGCTGAAGTCTTCCTGGGGTCCATGGCGCTCCCACCTCTACTTCCGCCAGGCTTTGCAGTTCCTCACGTCCACCTTAGCATCGGCCGTCCTCAACGTCACCGCGTCATCCCGTGCCAAAGAGGTCCATTGCGTGGTCGTTTGCGTGATCGATGCGTGGTCGACGCACGTAGGTTTCCGCGCCGACCTGGCGCACGATGTACAGGAAACAGGAAATGGCGACCGATCAATCGAATGGTCGTCTCGTGCACCGCGGGCCCATCACCCTGCCGAGTTGCCAGGACATTGACGGACCGGGTCCATCCCACACGAGCGACAGCGCGCCGCACCAGGCTGGGACCACACCAACCAAACGAGTTGGACAACACCGTCCGACACGCATTTAAGAAAGGGGGAAGCCATGTTTCCCATCTCTCCGCTCAACGCCCCATCTGCGTTTGATGACCACGATGCGACATTCAATTTACGCCGCCAGGCAAGCCGCATGGATGTTCAGCGCCATCGTCTGGAGGATAAACGCAGGGACTACATGCATACGGATGTCGGCGCGCAAAAATTCAAGGCCCGCATCGATCGGAAGAGCCACCCCAGGGCAATTGTCCGATCCGTCCGTGCTTCCTTCGCCAACGCCCTGATTGCTGCCGGTGAGCGCATCGGCCAGAAGCCTGCGGCCGAGCCTGAGCCCGTCCCCTCCCGGCAGTCGGTTGCTGAGCCGGCCGACACCGCCGTGATTGCCTGATACAGATCAATGGTTGCTCCCTGCGGTTCGCTGATGAACTTCCTGGCTGTCAGCCGAGGCTCCGATGCCGAACATGCCAACATGACGGTTGGGCCAGGTGCCCCCGACCATTCCCGGTTTTTCCGACGATCCTCGTCACTGCCCCAGGGCCGGTGTTGCGAGGTTCGACTTGGGAAGAAGACATGTTCATTTGACAAAATCGCCGTTGGTCAGCAAGATAATGATCATTCGCCGAATCACGATTTAAGCTCGGGATCTGCCATGGCCAGTTCCTCACCATCCGGGCGATCGCCGGGAACACTGGTACCGTTCACCGAACGCGGGACGATGCCGTCTTCCCTCCTCCCGGTACCGCTCACGCCGCTGCTGGGGCGTGATGAGGAGATCGCTCGAATCCGTGCCGTGCTCGATAGCGGCGAGACGCGGTTGGTGACGCTGACTGGACCAGGGGGTATCGGCAAAACTCGGCTGGCGCTCAAGGTCGCGGCGGAGGTCAAGGACGACTTCGCCCACGGCGTGTGCTTCGTGCCCCTTGCCTCGATCCACGATGCCGGCCTTGTGGCGCCCGCAATCGCCCGCACTCTAGGCGTCCGGGAAAGCAAGGATCGCCCGGTAACGCAGATCCTGACGGAATTCCTTCGCGAGCGGCACCTGCTCCTGGTGCTCGATAACCTGGAGCAAGTCATCGCGGCCGCGCCGTGGATGTCCGGGTTGCTCGGTGCGTGCCCACGCCTGAAGATTCTCGCGACCAGCCGCACGCCGCTTCGCGTCCGTGGCGAGCAGCGCCTCCCGATCCCACCGCTCCCGGTGCCAGGCCATGTCGGCCGGCAACCCGTCGGCACCCTCTCCGCGTATGCGTCGGTGACGCTCTTTGTCCAGCGGGCCCACGCCGTCCAGCCAGCCTTCGAGCTGACCGAGGCAAACGCCGATGCGGTCGCCGAGATCTGCCGGCGACTGGATGGCTTGCCGCTGGCGATCGAACTCGCGGCGGCTCGTGTCAGCATCCTGTCACCGGCGGCGCTCCTGGCCCGGCTCACCGACCGCCTGGTGCTCCTGACCGGGGGCCCGCGGGACGCACTTCCCCGGCTCCAGACGATGCGCAACGCGGTCGCCTGGAGCTACGATCTGCTCTCGCCCGGCGAGCGGGCCCTGTTTCGGCGGCTGGCCGTCTTCGCCGGCGGCTTTACGCTGGACGCGGTCGAAACGGTTGCGAACATCAAGGACCGAATCCTCGATGACGTCGAGGCGCTCGTCGATCACAGCCTGCTCACTCACGTTCCGGCGGAGAACGGCACTCCACGATTTGGAATGCTCGAAACGATCCGCGAATACGCGCTCGATCGCCTCGTCGCCGGTGGCGAGGAGGAGGCCGCCCGCGATGCGCACGCGGCCTACTTCCTGGACGTTGCGTCGGAATCGGAGCGAGCGATGAAAGGCTCCGGGCAGGTAGCCTGGCTCGACCGGTTGGAGATCGAGCATGACAACCTGCGAGCCGTCTTCTCCTGGCTGGACAAACGTGACCGGATCGAAGAGGCGATGACACTGGCCGGGGCGATCTGGTTCTTTCGCTGGATTCGTGGGTACTACACCGAGGGCCGGACGCAGTTCGAGACCCTGCTCGCCCATCCCGACGCTCAGGGGCGCACCATCCCACGCGCCAGTGCACTCAATGGGTTGGGGATCACGGCGCTCAGCCAGGGCGATCACGCGCGCTCGCTGGAGTCGCACAACGAGGCTCTGACCATATTCAAGGAGCACGGGGACCGCGAGAACCAGGCACTGGCGTTGCTTTGCACGGGCGCCACGCTGATGGCGCGGGGCGACCTCGATCACGCGGAAGCCGTCTCGGCCCAGAGTCTTTCCCTGGCCCGCTCCCTTGACGATCCCTGGGGTATCTCGGCCGCGCTCGGCAACCTGGGCGCGATCGAGCTATCACGGAACGAGCTGGAGCAGGGAAGTGCCCTCATCAACGAAAGTATCGCGTTCGGACGCCGTGCCGGAGACCGCTGGATCGTTTCACTCAACCTTGCCAACCTCGCCGGTATGGCCGTGAACCGCGGCAACCATGAGCAGGCGACGGCGCTTGCCGAAGAGAGCAACGGCCTGGTCCGGGAACTCGGGGACAAGCGCGATCTGCCCAATGGGTCGCTGCTCCTCGGCGAAATTGCCCAGAAGCAGGACGATTTCGCCGGAGCCGCCAGGCATTATCAGGAAGCGTTGGCGGTGTCGCGGGAAACCGGCGACAAGCGGCTTATCGCCTACTCCCTGATGTCACT
>JACCYX010000499.1 GCA_013696265.1 Chloroflexia bacterium | reverse complement strand
GCTTGACAATCGCAGAAGATGTTCAGACTGAGCAGGAAGCCGGGGCCGTCGCTACCAAGCCGCCAGCCCGGCGAGGTCGCCCCCGCAAGAACGCGGCAACGGCGCCCCCCCCGGTGGAAGCCCCATCGGAAAACGGCGTCGAGCCAGTCGTCGAACGACCGGCGCCGGTCAACGGAACCGTCGACGCGGTTGAACACGCCGATGCGCCGGACCCGGTGCCGGTCGCTGATGCTCCAGTGACGGTTGCCCCGACATCTGACGAAGGTGCCGGCACCACGTCGGCGGTCGCTGACGCGGCGCCTGACGAGAGTGCCGCCAACCCCGTGGTCGCGGAAACCGCCGAGGCTGCTTCGCGACGCCCGCGGCCGGTCAGGAGCGACCGTGGCGAGCGCCCAATCCAGAACAACAACCGGAACAACCGCCAGAACCAGAACAAGAATGGCCGCGATCCCCGAAACGATCCGGACTTCGCCGGCGACCAGCAAAAGCAGGGACGCCGCGCCGGGAACAACCCACGTGAGAATCGTGAACAACCGCCCGCGTCTGACCGCCTCAGCGTCGCGGAACTCGACAGCCGAGAGGTCGACGCCCTCAACGAGTTGGCCAAGGAACTCGGCGTTTCCGGCTACCTCCGGATGCGCAAGCCGGACCTGATTACCCGGCTGCTCAAGGCCCAGACCGAGCGCGACGGCCACACATTTGGCGATGGCGTGCTCGAAATCATCGAGGATGGGTTCGGATTCCTCCGGGGCCAGCGCTTGCTGCCCGGCTCCGACGATATCTACGTGTCGCAGTCGCAAATCCGCCGCTTCGGGCTTCGCACCGGCGACCGCGTGAGTGGGCAGGTGCGGCCGCCGAAGGATAATGAGAAGTTCTTCAGCCTGTTGCGGGTTGAGGCCGTCAACGGGATCGATCCCGAGATTGCCCGACGGCGGCCGACATTCGACACGTTGACGCCAATCTTCCCGCTCGAGCAAATCCAGCTCGAAACCCAGGGCAACATCCTGTCCACCCGCCTGCTCGACCTCGTGGCGCCAATCGGGCGTGGGCAGCGCGGCCTGATCGTGTCGCCGCCCAAGGCTGGCAAGACGCTGTTGCTTAAGGCGATTGCGAATGGCGTGACCTCCAACAATCCCGATATGCACTTGATGGTCTGTCTGATTGGTGAGCGCCCGGAAGAAGTCACCGACATGCGGCGGACCGTCGAGGGTGAAGTGATTTCCTCGACCTTCGACGAGCCGGTGGAGGATCACACCAAGGTCGCCGAGATGGCGCTGGAACGCGCCAAGCGGCTGGTGGAGTCCGGCCGCGACGTGACAATCCTGCTCGACTCGATCACGCGGCTGGCGCGCGCCTACAACCTCGCCGTGCCGCCCAGTGGCCGGACGCTTTCCGGCGGTATCGATCCAGTCGCGCTCTACCCGCCCAAGCGGTTCTTCGGGGCTGCCCGCAACATCGAAGGCGGCGGCAGCCTGACGATCATTTCCACCTGTCTCGTCGACACCGGCAGCCGCCAGGACGATGTGATCTACGAGGAGTTCAAGGGCACCGGCAACATGGAGGTCCACCTCGACCGGAAGCTCGCCGAGCGCCGCATCTACCCGGCGATCGACATCCAACGCTCCAGCACCCGTCGCGAAGAGTTGTTGCTCAACGACTACACTCTGCGCCAGGTCTGGACGATGCGGCGCATGGTTTCGATGCTCGGCGGCAGTGAGGGTACGGAGCTTCTGTTGACCAGGCTGGCCAAGACCCAGAAGAACGAGGAGTTTTTGGAAACACTCACCCGCGACGTGTAGATCGTAGAGCGGACCAGCACTCCAAAACGAAACACCCGGCCGGAATACGTTCCGGCTGGGTGTTTTCATGTCACGGCGGGCTCGGGGCGATGGACACTATGGATTCGATTCGCTGTCCGAGGGTCGAGGTCGATTCAACGTGCTCTTCGACACCCCGTCGAGCGGCACGACCATCCGTGGCCGTTCTTCGGGCGCCGCCATGGACTCTGTCATCATGACGAACGTCTTGCCCTCGGTGGTCGATGCCGCCCCCGGCGTGCCGTCCTTGTCGATGGCAACGATGTTCATCTCGCTGGCGTACGGATCGTCCAGCTGAGCGAGATCGGTCATCGCGGTGGTCAGGGCATCTTTGAGGGACATCCCGAAGCGCATGAACGTGACCACGCTGTGGGCGGTGCAGCACCGCTGGGCCATTTCGCCGCGGCCCGTACAGGCCGCCGCGCCCCACCGGTTGTCGGCGTAGTTGCCGGCCCCGATGATCGGCGAGTCGCCCATGCGGCCGGGGTACTTCCAGGCCCAGCCCGATGTGCTGACCGCCGCCGCGATATCGCCGTGGCGGTCCCTGGCGAGGAAGTTGACCGTGCCGTGCGGCGGTTCGCCGGCCACGGTCAACTCCGCATCGGAGGCGGTCCTGGCCACGATTTCGCGAATGCTGGAGAGGTACCGGCGGCTGGAATCGTCACTTCCATCCGCCGCCTCTTCGCCGAGCCGGCTTCGCCAGATTACCTCTGCCTCGGGGGTGAGCAGATCCTTCGGTTGCAGACCCGTCTCACGGGCCAGCCGCGCGGCCCCTTCGCCGCCGATCAGGACGTGGGGAAGTTCGTCCATCACGGTCCGGGCGAGGTCGATGGCGTCCTGGTAGCCTTGAAGGGCCCCGACGCTGCCCGCGCGCAAGCCTCGGCCGTCCATCACGCTGGCGTCGAGTTCGACCTCGCCGAGCAGGTTCGGGAGGCCGGAGTACCCGACCGTGTGGTCGTCGGGATTCGCCTCGACGAGGCGTGTGCCGGCCACCACCGCGTCCATCGCGGACCCGCCAACCCGCAACACCTCCACCGCCGCTTCGATTCCAATCCGTCCGTTCGCTGAGGCGACCACGATTCCCGTCATCTGGCCATGTCCCCTATTCGTCGAGATCGTAGCCGGCGGCGATCAGCGCGTCGTCGAGACTGGTCCGCGAAGGTTCGACGAGGATCCGCTCGCCAATCACCAGCGTCGGAACGCTCCGCCCACCGGTCAGGCGCTCGACCTCGGCGCCAGCCGCATCGTCGGCCTCGACGTCGTACTCGGTCCAGGCGATGTCGAGATTGGTGAGGTGGGCCCGGGAGCGGGCGACATCGGGGCAGAATCGCTCGCGGGCATACATGATGATCTCGGTTGGCGTGTCGGCCATGATGACTCCTTCGTGTCGCGTGCTGAATTCGGAATGAGGTTTAGAGGACGCGAGCCACTTCATCAGTGTCGAACCGGCGAAGTTCGACCCTGCCCGCCGACCCGATCATGGTAACGCCTTGCTGAGGATTTGTGAGCCGGCCGATATGGGAAACGGGCACTCCACTCGCCTGAGCTGCTTGTTCGACCGACTGGCGGCTTTCGGGAGCAACGGCGATCAGGAGGGCACCGGAACTCAGGACGCCCCAGGGATCGATACCGAAGTGGGTACAGATCGCCGTAGTCTCGGAGAGCACGGGCACGGCTTCAACCAGGACTTCTGCACCGCAGCGTGAGGCGCTGGCGATTTCGTGGATCGCGGTCGCGATTCCACCTTCCGTGGGGTCGTGAAGGGCGGTGACGCCGTCGGCCTCGAGCACGGCCATCGCGTCGCGGACGATGCTGATTCCGGGCAGGCGCAGCAACTTGGCGGCCCGCGTGACGACCGCCTCGCCAAGCGCGATCGTCAGTTCCTCGGTCCGTTCACGGGCGAGGAGCGCTGTGCCCTCGATACCGACCCATCGGGTGAGCAACAGGTCGTCGCCGGGCCGGGCCCGTCCCGGCTCGATCAAGCCCTGCTTGCCAGGCAAGCCGAGCATGGTGCCGATGAAGACTGGTCGGTTGACGGCGGAGGTGACCTCGGTATGCCCCCCGATCACGGACACACCGGCTTCGTTGCAGGCCAGCTGAAGATCGGCGAAGAGGGATTCGACCAACTCAACCGTGCTTTCGTGCTCGGGCAGGAGCAACACCACCGAGAGCCAGCGGGGAATCCCGCCCAGGCAGGCGATGTCGTTCGCGTTGACCGCGACCAGGTATTTTGCCGCCCCCGCCGTGGCAAAGGTGATCGGATCGCTCTTGACGACGAGCTGGACAGACTCGCTGACCTGGATCGCCGCCGCGTCGCGGCCATAGCCTGGCGTGACGATGACAGCCGGATCAGGTTTAGTCCGGTAGGTGTCGATCAGGCGATCGAGCAATGGGCCCGGCAGTTTCCCGGCAGGCAGCCGTTGCGCGGCTCCCCGCATCGGGGAGGGGTCGTCGGGAGTGGTCACAGGCCGGGAATCTGCAGGCGGGTGTGGCCCGCGTCTGGTTGCTGGGGAACCCCGTCATCGGTCGCTTCCGTGAGCTCCGTGATCCGGAGTTCCGCGTCGGTGATCATGTGCTGGCAGTGTGACGCCAGTTCGGACCCCTGCTGGAAGGTTGCGATCGTCTCGTCGAGCGTCAGTCCGCCGCCCTCGAGTTCTCCGACCATCTCTTGCAGGCGCGTCAGGGCCTGCTCGAACGAAAGGCCGGTGAGATTGGCGGCGGTGGCGGCTCTGGATTCCATGTATTTCCCCTACGATGCGACCGGATTGCCGACAACCGAATCCACGGTGGCCTGGGCGTTGCCATCGGCGAACGCCAGGCGCACGCGATCGCCTTTGTTCAGCATAGCAGCCGACCGGACCGGTTCTGCCGAACCGTCGCGCGAAACGTGCGCATAGCCACGGTTCAGCAACGACGCTGGATCGACGGCGCGCAGCAGCGCCCGGGCAAGTTCGAGCTCGAGTCCGCGCCGCTCGATCACGTGGTGCGCCGCCGACCGGAGCCGCCGCCGTTCGGCCTCCAGCGACACGCGCATGGCGCCGATTTGGGCCCTCGGCGACAGGAGCGCGATGCGGTGCTGGAGATGGGCGATATCCCGGCTGGAGGCGTCAACGGCGCCGGTTGCCGCACCCAGGGCACGCGTTCGAAGATCGTCCACGAAGAGCGAGAGCGCGGCGATATCCGGCACAATCATTTCCGCCGCCGCGGAGGGTGTGGGAGCCCGCACATCGGCCACAAAATCCGCGATCGTGGTGTCGGTCTCGTGACCGATCGCCGACACGACCACGATTGCCGAGGCGAAGATCGCGCGGGCGATGCGCTCGTCGTTGAAGGCCCACAAGTCTTCAGCCGAGCCTCCGCCCCTCGCGACGACGATGACGTCCACGTCGGCCGCTTGCAGCCGCTGGATCGCGTTGACGACCGAATCCGGGGCCCGGTCGCCTTGGACCACGGCGGGCGCCAGCACGAGTTCCACCAGGGGATACCGGCGCTGGACGACTTGCTGGATGTCGTGCCAAACCGCGCCGGATTCGGACGTCACGATACCGATCCGGCTGGGAAACGGCGGCAACGGTCGCTTGCGGGAAGGGTCGAACAATCCCTCCGCTTCGAGACGCTGGGTCAATTGTTCCAGTTGAAGTTGGAGGATACCGGCCCCGGCGGGGTAGATGACGTCGGTTCTGATCTGGAACCGGGTGTTCCTTTCGTAGATGGTCGCACCGCCGTGGACCACCACCTGTTCCCCGACCCTGGGCTGGAACGACTGGCGGGCACGTGTTTGTTTCCACATCACGGCGTCGATCGCCGCCGCTTCATCCTTGATCGTGAAATAGGCGTGACCGGAGCCGGCGACCATGAACGACGAGATTTCGCCCTCGACCCAGACGTCTTGCATCACGTCGTCGGTTTCGACGAGTTCACGGAGATAGGCGGCCAGCAACCCGACCCGAATGATGCGGGAACTCACGCAAGGGAATCCGTGGGGTCTCCGAGGCGGATCAGCGGCGAGCCGTACTCCACGGGTTGGGCGTTTTCGACGAGGACTTCAAGCACTGCCCCGGCGCGGTCGGAAATGATCTCGTTCATGATCTTCATGGCCTCGACGATGCCGACGACCTGACCGACTTCGACATCGTCGCCGACGTGTACGAAAGGAGCCTCCCCTGGCGAGGGGGCCGAATAGTACGTGCCGATCATCGGCGACGTGACCAGGTGCCCCGGCTCGTCTTCAAGGACCTCGCCCGCGCCGCCATTGGGCACCGGGGTCTGGTGAACGGAGGTGCCCGGGGACGCGAGCGACTGGCCTCGCAGCCTGATCGTCATCTCGCCCGTGGAAAGATCGAGTTCCGAGATCCCGCCTTTGCCCATCATCGAGATAAGTTCGCGCACCGTGCCGATCAGGCCGTCGGACGCGGCGCCGATCGGGGTTCCGTCGACGGAGTTGCCGGCAAATCGTGCCATTGGTCGTCCTTCTAACCCACGCGCTCGATGTATTCGCCGGACCGGGTATCGACCTTGACCTGATCGCCTTCGCTCAGGAAGAGCGGCAC
>JACCYX010000467.1 GCA_013696265.1 Chloroflexia bacterium | reverse complement strand
TGCCGCTGGCGAAACCGGCCCTCGCCTCGCTGGCGATCCTCGCCTTCGTCTGGAGCTGGAACGACTACGAGACGCCGCTGGTGATGCTCACCACCGAGGAGCGGTTCACGATCCCGCTGGGACTGACCCGGTACATGGACGAAGCGGGCGGGTTCAGCCCGTCGCTGATCATGGCCGGCGCGGTGTCGTCGGTGGTGCCGGTGCTCGTGATCTTCCTGATCCTGCAGCGGCAGTTCATCCAGGCCCTCGCCCGCTCGGGATTGAAGGGGTAGGCGAACGGGCCGGCTGCCACGGGCGGACACACCATCGACCAGATCCGGTCGGGCGACGTGCCGATCGCGGTCGATGGAGGTCCGCCCCTACGATTCCGAAAATTCGTAGGGGAGGCCCCGTCTGGCCTCCCGCTCCACGAAGGATTCTTCACCAGTGTCCCATCATCTCAATGTCAGCGGCGTCTTCCCCCATCTCACGGTCAAGGCCGACCACCTGCCGCGCCGGACCGAAACCGGTATCGGCGCCCTGATGCCGTGGGCCGGCAAGCTCTGGATGGTTTCGTACGTGGCCCACCTGGCGCGGTCCGGCGCCGGGACCGGCCTCTGGGAGATCGACGAAAACCTCTCGATGACGAAGCATCCGATGAGCATCGTCGGCACCTACGCCAACCGGATGATGCACTCGCAATCGGACCAGATCCTGATCGGGCCGCACGTCATCGACCACCGCGGCAACGTCTCGAACATCCCGGAGTTCGGCGAGCACCGGCTGACGGCGACCATGGAGCACCCCGAAGACCCGGAAAACAAGGTGCTCTACCTCACGATGGAGGGGCTGCTCTACGAGGTCGACCTTCACACGTTGATTCCTACCCAGCTCTACGACTTGATGGACGAGCTTGACGTACCGGAGACCGCCTACGCCCACTTCAAGGGCGGCTACGTCATTGGCAATCGGATCTACGTCGCCAACAATACCTATGAGGACCCCGATTTCCTCGGGACCGCCGCCGATGGCCGCCTCGCCGAGTTCGACGGCACGTCATGGTCGATCGTCGAGAAGAAGCCCTTCGTCGAGATCGCCGGGCGCAAGAACATGGGCCAGGCGGTCTTCGCCACCGGCTGGGACAACGCCTCCGCCCTGCTCAAGGTCTCGATCGACGGCGAGTGGTCAACCTACCGGCTGCCGAAGGCGAGTCACACCTTCGACCACATGTTCACCACCGAGTGGCCCCGGATCCGCGAGGTTGAGAGCGAACGCTTCCTGATGGACGCTCACTACATGTTTTACGAGTTGTCGCCGCTGGTCTACGACAACAAGGTCTGGGGCGTGCGCCCGATCTCGACCCACCTCCGGATCATCCCCGACTTCTGCTCGTGGCGGGGGATGCTGGTGCTCGCCGGCAACCAGGTGACGCCGATCTCCGACAGCAACCTGCTGGCGGGGGAGCCGCAATCGAACCTCTGGTTCGGCAAGACCGACGACCTGTGGAACTTCGGGGGAAAGCCGGCGGGCTGGGGCGGCCCGTGGTGGAAGGAGCCGATCGCGGCCGACACGCCGTCGGACCCCTACCTGATGACTGGCTTCGACCGGAAAGTGCTGCACGTCTCGCACGATTCGCCCAAGGCGGTCGATTTCCTCGTCGAGATCGACTTCCACGGCACGCAGGATTGGGTACCCTACGCGACGCTGACGACCGGCCAGGGCGGCTACGCGTATCACACCTTTCCAGAGGGCTTCAGTGCCCATTGGGTGAGAATCACCGCCAGCGCCAATTGCCGGGGATCGGCACAGTTCGTCTATACGTAGGGGCGTAACGATCGAAGGAGGATTGCCAATCCGAGTTTTCATGGCCCGTTTGGACGACGCCGGGGATTTCCATGCCCCGGCAGCCCCGGCTTACTTCCGGCGGATTCACAGCGTAACCGCTTGCCCCGCGCCGAGACGGACCGCCTCCTCGAACACGAAACGCCCGACCGCCATATCTTGCACCGCGTTGCCAACACTTTTGAAGAACGTAATCTCGTCATCCGACGTTCGGCCTGTCACCTCGCCGTCGGCGAGCTGGCCCAACTCGCGAACGACGTGGCCGCGGCCGATAAGGCCGTCGTTCAGCGGTACGATCAGGTCCCCGGCTTCTTCCAACGCCGGTTCGACCTGGTCGACGACGACGATCGCCCGGGCCACGGTCGCGGCCGGAACCTCTTGCATCTGGGGGGTGAACGACCCGACCCCGTTGATGTGCGTGCCCGGCCGCACGTCGGCGTCATCGAAGACCGGCGTGCGCGAGGTGGTCGCGGTGCAGATGATGTCGGCGGCCCGCACCGCCGCCCGCACGTCTAGCGTCGTTTCCAGGCGGTTGGTCAGGCCGGGCCAATCCCCGGCGATCGCGCGGCGGAACCGGTCGAGACTCGCCTCCGAGCGGGCCGTGACGATTACCCGTTCGATCGGCCGCACGGCACAAATGGCGGCGGCCTGGGTGACGGCCTGGGCGCCGGCCCCGATGACGGCGAGAACCGAACTCTCCGGCCGGGCGAGCAAACCGGTCGCGGCTCCGGAGACGGCTCCGGTGCGCAGGGCGGTCAGGTATGCGCCATCCATCGCCGCCACCGGCTGGCCGGTTTCCGCGTCGAACAGGCAGACGATCGAGGTGATGGTGGGGAGATCGCGAGCCGCGTTGCCCTGGAACACAGAGACTACCTTGACGCCGAGCGCCCCGGCGGACGGCACGTAGGCCGGCATCACGAGCGTCGTTCCTTCACCCGGCACGACCTCAATCGCGGTCCTGAGCGGCGACTGCGTCCGACCGGCCGAAAGGTCCCGAAAGGCGTCCCGCACGAGTGCGATCGCCTCTGGCATGGTGACCAATCGCTTGACATCCTCCCGGCTGAGAATCAGCATCTTCGCTCTCCCATTGTCAGACCCACTCTCGTCGTGCAGTCAAATGGCAATCTACACCGGAACGACGGGGTTTCCAGCCCGCGGGAGGTGTGACACCGTGGCACTCGCCCGGTTCCCTGAACTATCATAGTGTCCGTTCAGATACGGACACCGTCGCATCGATTTTTGTCCAATATCCGGACATCATGTCCGTACATTGCCGTCGATGCGACAACATCCGTGGGGACCCGAAAGCAACACAAGCGGTGCCAGATAGACACGTCCCGTCACGAGGGCTACAATCGAGCCAGTCCGGTCTCGACGGTCCAATTGGGGGTGATCCGCACTCGCGTCGGTAGGGCGATGCCGGTGCGGAAAGATTGTCGATCTGGCCATCAGGATTGCGATCCTGTTTGAGGGTGTAGAGATCATGCCGGATTCAAAGCGCCAGTGCTCCAGGTGCCAATTCTTCCAGTCAGTTCAACTCTCCGGCAATGGCTGGTGCACGCATCCGAAACGCCAGGTGGCAAGCGACCTCAAGATCCTGGTCCGGGAAAAGGAGCTTGCCTGCCGCAACAGCTGGGGCGATGACCTCTGGGTCGATGCCTCGGCGACAGCCGTGACGCCGAGCATCGCTTCCGCGCCGCGCAAGGGATTGACGTACGCCAACCACCGCGTGGACGACGAAGTCACCTCGGTCGTCGATACCGCATCGAAGCCGGCGCCGGCGTCACCGGCCCATGCGGACACGTCCGGGCCGGACGATATCGTGACCTTCACCTCCGTTCGTCGTCAGGGGACCGGAGTCTACCCCGGTACTCCTGGATCGCGCCCGAACGATCTCAACGGGCCGGCCAACGCGGACCAGGCCGAGCGCGCCCGCTTCATGGCGCGCGGCAACAAGGATGCGATCCAGAAGGCCCGTGAGCGTCACACGCAGCGTCGCAAACCGGTGCGGCAGATGATCGAGCCTGACCCATCGCCGCCGGAACCGGAATCGGACCGGATTCTCGAAGCCCAGGATCGTGACCAGTATAACCGGCAGGGTTTCCCGAGCGATCAGGCGCCGAGAGATGACTACCAAAACACGCCACCCGTGCCGCGTGACGAAGTGGAAGCCAATGGCCAGGCGCTTTCGCCGGCGATCGGCTCCGATGCGCGGTTCGACAGCGTGCCACACCTCAAGCCTGAGGTCGACCTGAGCCTGTTGCGCGGCTTCCTGAACCATGACCACGCCAATGGACCAGGACGCGATGCCGACGGCGGCCGCGGCGGGACGGTCAGCGCCTTCGACCTGGTGCTCAAGCGGGCCCAGGAACTCAAGGCCGCGGGTGACCTGGAGAATCAGCATCGCCAGTCCCCGCTGGGCGGCCTCCGTGCGCCGGCGGCGGCTCCCGACGCCGGGGTGGTGTGGGATGTCGAAGGTGAACGGCTGACGATCGCCTTCGATCGGGCGCGCGTCGCCATCGAACGGCCGGTGGCCAGTGCGTCCCGCGCGGCGCCGTCAATTCCCCGGAACGATCGCCAGCTCGACGCGACCTTCACCCGGCACGATCCATCGCGCTCGGCCATCGCCATCGACAATGAGGATGCGCCGGATGACGATCCCTCGGTCGCCACCCACGACGTTCATGACGAAGACTCCACCTTCTCCGGGAACGGTTACCCCGCGGACGATGATGACGCAGATGACGCATGGGCGGATGCTCCAGACGCGCACCGCCAGGCCGAGCCACCCG
>JACCYX010000461.1 GCA_013696265.1 Chloroflexia bacterium | reverse complement strand
TGCTGGACATACTGGTCCGGCCCGTTCTGCTCCGGAGCGGTGGATGGCGACTACGACACGGGCCCGAACCGATACCTCGCGAACGCGCTCCGGCAAGGGGCGGGCGCGGAAGAAGCAACCCTCGAAGATGCGCGTGTGGTCTACACGAACACGGGGATTCTTTCGCGGTTTCGTGCCGACTGTCACGATTTCCGATCGTCTCAAGCGCGAGATTGCGGGCGTCCTGCTCGTGCTCGCCGGGCTGCTGAGTTCGTGGGCGCTGGGCAGAGGCTCCGAAGACGGGGCGGTCGTGTCCTGGTGGGGCGACACGCTGCGGGCCGGCTTCGGCCGGGGGGCGGTACTGGTCCCGATCTTCATCGCCCTGACCGCCATCCGTGCCTTCGCCAACCAGGACGGCCCAATCCTGCTGTTCCGGCACTACGTCGGTGGGTTCCTCTTCGCCGCCGCCTCGCTCGGGCTCTTGTCGTTCGGGGGCGCCGGGATGTCCGGCGAAGCCGGGATGGTGGTCGGGGATATCGCCCGGGGCGCGATGGGTCGCCTGGCGTCCGGGCTGGTGCTCTTCGCGGCGGGCGTGGTTTCGGTGTTCCTCCTGGCGGATACCGACCTGATGTCACTGGAACGCGATGTGCGCCGTCTGTTGCCACGCCGCAAGCCAAAACCTTTGCGTGCTCCCAACCCGGCCCCGGAAAACGCCAAGCGGGCGGTCACGCGGTCCGTGCCGCCGCCCGTTGTCGAGGCGGTTCCCGTGGAGCGCGTGATCAACATTCCCAAGCGACAGGCCAAGGATGACGCGCCGGACCAGAAGTCACTTGCGCCGCTTCCGTCGCCGGTGACGACCGGGGAGCCGCTGCCGCTGCCGGACATCCGGCACCTGGCCTACTACGATGCTGTGGTTCCAAACACCGCCGAGTTGGAGGCCAAGGCCCGCTCGATCGAAGAAACGCTGTTGAGTTTCAAGGTCGAAGCCACCGTACGGGAGATCAATCCGGGACCGGCGGTTACCCAGTTCGCGCTCGAACCGGGCAACGGCGTCAAGGTGCGCCGCATCACAGAATTGCAGAACGATCTCGCGCTGGCCCTGGCGGCGCAGAGCATTCGCGTCGAGGCGCCGATACCCGGCATGGCGCGGGTCGGCCTTGAAATCCCGAACGCGGAGATTGCCACGGTGGGACTGCGGGAAGTCATCGAGTCGCCGGCGTTCACGAAATCCAAGGCCCGGATCCCCTTGCCGCTGGGCCGCGATGTCAACGGCCGTTACGTGGTCGGCGACCTGACCAAAATGCCGCACCTGCTCATCGCCGGCGCGACCGGCGCCGGCAAGAGCGTCTGCCTCAACGGCATCATCAGCACGTTCCTGATCCGGTTCCGTCCGGATGAGCTCCGCTTGCTCATGATCGACCCCAAAATGGTCGAGCTGACGATGTTCAACGCGGTGCCGCATCTCCAGTGTCCCGTAGTCACGGAAATGGACAAGGTGGTCGGCGCCTTGCGCATGGTGCTGCGGGAAATGAACCGCCGCTATGAGCTGTTCAAGAGCCTCGGCGTGCGGAACATCGACGGCTACCGGATGAAGACGACGGACGAGCCGGAAGCCGAGAAGCTGCCGTACCTGGTCGTCATCATCGACGAGCTGGCCGACCTGATGATGACGACCCCGGACGATGTCGAGACATTGCTCGCGAGGTTGACCCAGATGGCGCGGGCCACGGGTATCCACCTGATCATCGCCACCCAGCGGCCCTCGGTCAACGTCCTGACCGGCCTGATCAAGGCGAACGTGCCCGCCCGGATCGCGTTCGCCGTGTCGTCGATGATCGATAGCCGGGTCGTCCTGGACATGCCCGGCGCGGAGCGCCTGCTGGGCAAGGGCGACATGCTCTATCTTCCGCCCGACGCCGCCAAGCCGGTGCGCGTGCAAGGCGCCTTCATCGACGAGGATGTGAAGGCGATCGTCGACCACTGGCTCACGGTTTCCCCGATTCCGCGGTATGACCCGGAGTGGATGGACCTGGAGAGCAGCAACCCGGAATCCGTTGAGGCAGAAGGTGGGGAGGACGATCCGATGATGTTGCAGGCGCTCGACGTGGTGCGGCAGCAGGGCGCGGCGTCGGCATCCATGCTGCAACGAAGACTGAGGATCGGGTACAACCGGGCGGCGCGGCTGATCGAACAGATGGAGGACGATGGCGTGATCGGTCCATCCGACGGGGTTCGAGGCCGGACTGTCCTGATCGGCGAGGATTAGTCGATTCCCTTTGGAAAGCAACAAACGCCCGTCATCCCTCTTGGGAATGACGGGCGTTTGTTCGTGCGTCCAAAGGAAGCTGGAGTTACGGCGCGGCGATCGCAACGGACGCATTCGCCGCTTCGGCGGCACGGATGCTGGTCAGGCAGGGCGAGCAGTACACGGGGTTCCCGTTACGCGGAACGAACGGCACCGATGTCTGCTGGCTGCATTTCGCGCACGTGACCTCGGTCTGGGCGCGGTCGGGCAAGCCGAGCTTGGCCTTGCGGGCCGACCGGCAGTGCGGGCATCGGGCCGGAATGTTGATCAGTTCCTTTTCCCGGAAGAAGTGTTGTTCCCCAGCCGTCCAGGTGAACGGCTTGCTGCAATCGCGACACGTCAGCGTTTTGTCTCGAAAGTCCACCGAATGCCCCTCCACACGTCGAGTTCATGCCAAGCACCCCGCCGGCATCTACCCGAGTCCTCGACCTCCTGCCAGGGCCCATGACCCGGAACAAACTATCCCACCAGGTTCCTAGCCACAGTAGCACCCCAAAAGTCCTATTGCAATAGGAGCGCCCGTCAAGTTCATGGCATCTTCCGCTAGAAATTGCGCGACGCCTTGATATGTGTCCAAATCAATCGCGTCATAGCCGGGTGGTATGATGCTTTTTGGCGGATTGCCCGTGGCGATCCGCGCTGTCGGATTGGTAAATCAGGGAGCGCTCGGGAGGATCGCCGTGTCGCAGCGAAGGAGTTCCGCGACCGCCGAGCCGGTGGCCCGGCTCATCGACGAACTTGCCAAACTACCTGGCATTGGCCCAAAGACGGCATCCCGGCTCGCCTACTACCTCTTGCGGACATCGCGGGACGATTCGATCGGGTTGGCCGAGGCGATCCTCGCGGTCAAGGAGCGGATCCGCCTCTGCTCCAACTGCTTCAACACCACAGAATCCGATCCTTGCCATATCTGCGCCGACACAGTGCGCGAGAACCGGATTTGCGTGGTGGAACAGCCGTTGGACGTGGTGGCGATCGACCGCACGAACGAATACCGTGGACGATTTCACGTACTGCACGGCGCGATCTCGCCCGTCGACGGGATTGGTCCCGACAAGCTCAAGATCCGGGAACTTCAGGAGCGGGTCGTCCGGGAGTCTCCTGAGGAGGTGATCGTCTTCACCAACCTCGACTTGCCCGGTGAGGCCACCGCCACCTATCTCCACCGCCTGCTCACGCCGATGGGCATCACGGTCACCCGCCCGGCGAGTGGCTTGCCCGTCGGCGGCGACCTGGAGTATGCCGACGACATGACCCTGGGCCGGGCCATGATCGGACGGCGTGCCCTGTGAACGCCGTCCCACCCGCCCAAACGGGTTAAACGGCATCCAGCACAGGTCTTGAGTGCCGACTCGATTGGCGATAGAATAGGTACTGTAAGCACACCATCTGGCGTGCTTGGCGCACACCCCGCGGATAGGACGTGGCAGTTTGAGGATAGGATCCTCTCGCCAGACCAGTCAGGCCAACGTGCCGTTGCGGCAAGGTGCTCCGCGCGATTCCAACGATCCCCATATCAAACTCGATGTTGGCCGTATTCAGTGGACCGACCTGATGCCGCTCCGTGCGATCCGGCAGCGGTATGTGCTCGACCAGCCGGGACATCGATTGTCCTCGGGCCAGCCGTTCCAGATTGGACTCAAGCAACTCTTGCCGCTGACCGGCTCCAATTGCCGCGTGTTCGTCGCCCGGGTGGAGCGCCAGCCGGTCGGATACGCGGTGTTCAGCGTCGTCAATCCAGACCGGCGCTGGGTGCTGGGTGGCATTGGCGCCAACCTTGGTGTGTATGAGATGCAGCCCGTCTGGGAGGAACTCGTGCATTTCGGGGTGGTTGCGGCTGGTCTTGAGGGCACCAAGCGGCTCTATGCCCGGGCGCCAGCGGAATCGGACCTGACGCCAGTGCTGCGCGCCAACGGATTCGCACCGTACGCGGATGAAATTGTCCTCGGCGCGTCGGCGCTGTCGCTGAATCTTGCCACTACGTCCCGTGTCCGCCGGCAGCACCGGTCCGACGTGTGGGCCATTCACCAGTTGTACATGGCCACCGTACCCCAGCCAGTCCAGTACGCCGAGGCCCACACGAGTCACCATTGGGACATTAACTCCCGGTTCTCGCCATCGTCGCTTCAGCAGGGGTGGGTGATCGAGGAGGGGTATCAGGTCGTCGCCTACCTGCACGCCGAGTCCCGGCCCGACAGCCACGTCCTGGAGTTCGTGATCGACCCGCGTCACGGCGAACTCTTTCCGCAATTGATCGCCGGGGCCCTGGCCGATCTCGCCCGGCTGGCGCCGAGGCGGGTCTACGTCGTGGCGCGGGGTGACCAGCGCGAGTTCGTCGATTCGATTCAGGAGCGGGGTCTTTCGGTCCAGTTCGAGCAGCGCCTGCACGTCAAGTACACAACGGCGGTCGCCCGGTCGCCGGCGGCGACCGTGATCAACTTTCCGCAAGAAGTCAAGGAAACGGGGGGGAAACGGGTGCCCACATTCTTGAATGGGTCTTCGGGAGATCCAGCGTCGGAGTCTTCGCAATGATCCGCGCCAGGCGAGCGCGGCGGTGAGATTGGCATTCAGGGATGGGTTGGTGGCTGGCGCCTGTCAAAACGGAGGCGAGCCGGCACGCATCCAGGCGGGGGTATCGGTTGAGTAGCGTCCCAGAAACATTTGTAGACGACACCTCGCTCCCAAGTCAGGAATTCGAAGTCACCGACGACCTCAAAGACCTCTTTACGGTACTCCCGCATCACGTGACGGAACGCATTTCCGTCCTTCAGTCACGCAACGCCTACGGCGCGTTGATCGAAATCGTCATGGATCTCGGCCGGCCGCCGGAAGCCCGGTTCCAGTTCGACGAGATCGAACTTTCTGACATCGATGTGACCAGGGATGACCTGGGGTTCGTGAGTAGCCGGATCGGCGATTTCGGCGACGACAACCGGGCCGGGATCGAGCGAACCCTGCACCGCATTTCCGCGATTCGCAACCGGGGAGGGGAAATCGTCGGGCTCACGTGCCGCATCGGTCGGGCGGTGTATGGCACGATCGCGATCATCAGCGACCTGATCGAATCGGGACAGAGCGTCTTGCTGCTGGGGCGGCCGGGCGTCGGTAAGACGACCCTCCTCCGCGAAACGGCCAGGGTGCTGGCCGACGAACTGCGCAAGCGCGTGGTGGTTGTCGATACCAGCAACGAGATCGCCGGCGACGGAGATATTCCCCATCCGGCGATCGGCCGGGCGCGCCGTATGCAGGTGCCGACGCCAACGGCGCAACACGCGGTAATGATCGAGGCTGTCGAGAACCACATGCCGCAGGTGGTGGTGATCGACGAGATCGGCACCGAGCTGGAGGCGATGGCGGCCCGGACGATTGCGGAGCGGGGCGTGCAACTGATCGGCACCGCCCACGGCAATACGCTCGAAAACCTGATGCTGAACCCGACCCTCTCGGACCTGATGGGCGGCATCCAGTCGGTGACGCTCTCGGACGAGGAAGCCCGGCGGCGCGGAACCCAAAAGTCGATCCTTGAGCGCAAGGCGCCGCCGACCTTCAACGTGATGGTCGAAATCGTCGATCGTGATGAGGTGATCGTGCATCTCGATGTCGCGGCCACGGTGGACGCGATCCTCCGTGGGGCGCCGATCGGCTCGGAAAGCCGTCGTCGGCATGAGGATGGGACGGTCCAGCGCACCTCGAGCAGCGACCAGCGGCGAAATCCGCGAGCCCCTGGGGAGCCGCCGGCGCACAGGCCAGGGTTACCGGTGTCCGACGTCGGCTCATCGATTCACGGCGGGTTGTGGAACGAGCCCGTCGATATCAGCAGCCGGCAGCCGAAACTGGCGCCGGCTGAACCGGAACCGGTGGCGGCCGGGACCGCCGCTCGACCCGAAGTCACCGCCGCGCCAACGGTGCCCGCCTTCGCCAAGGGCCGGGGCACGCGCGCCAAGCCGCTGCGGGTCTTTCCCTACGGCGTCAGCCGGAACCGGCTCGAACAGACGATCATGGGTCTCGACGTGCCGGCGATCATGGTGCGGGAACCCGGCGACGCCGACCTGGTGATGACCCTGAAGAACGCCTACCGACAGAAGCCGCAACCGGTGCGGGATGCCGAATTGCGGGGCATCCCGGTCTACGTGCTCCGCTCCAACACCGCCACGCAAATGGAGCACGTGCTGACCTCGCTCTTTCCGCAAGCCCGGCGGGACACCATTGGTGAACCGGACGGGCGTACCACGGCCGGCCGGGACAAGAGCGCCCGCGGCGACTCCGTGATCCGGGCCCTAACCGAGGCCGAGGATGCGATCTCCGCGATCATGGAGGGCGCCCCGGCCACGGCCCTCAGTCCGCAGTCGCCGCCGATCCGGCGGATGCAGCACGAACTCGCCGAGCGGTACAGCCTCGACTCGCGCAGCAGGGGACGCGACCCGTTCCGGCATGTCGAGATTTACCGGCGGGGCATGCAATAGGTGGGAAAATTCGTCGTCTTCGAAGGGCCGGAAGGCGGAGGCAAAACGCTTCAGGCAAGATTGCTGGCCGACCGCCTGCGGATCAATGGGCACGACGTGGTGGAGACGCGGGAGCCGGGCGGCACCAGGGTCGGCAACGAGATCCGGTCGGTGCTGCTGGGGCTGGGAGACTATACTATGCTCCCGGAGACCGAGACGCTCCTGCTCGCGGCCGCCCGGGCGCAACATGTGCGCGAAGTGATCCGGCCCGCGCTGGAGCGCGGTGCCTGGGTTGTCTGTGACCGGTATGTCGATTCGACGTATGCCTATCAAGGCGGTGGCGGTGGGCTCGATTACCAATCGCTTCAGGCCATCCAGGTGTTCGCGACCGGCGGGCTCGAGCCGGACGTGCGGATCCTGCTGGACGTGCCGGTGGCGATCGGGTTGCGGCGCCGGCACGCCGATCCCGCCTCGGTCAACCGAATCGACCTGGCCGACATGACGTATCATCAGCGCGTTCGTGACCGGTATCTGGAGTTGGCCGCGGCCTCGCCGGCCGGCTGGATCGTGATCGACGCCCAGGGCGCGCCCGACACGGTGCAATCATGTATCTGGCGCCAATTGCAACAGAGACTGGCGAATGCGTAGGACGTCGTTCCCGGATCGGTCCCGAACCCGAGGGCACGGAGCCATCCGGTGCGAATGGAATCAGGGAATGAAGCTCGTTATTGCCGTGGTTCAGGGCGCCGACGCCGAACCGCTCCTCGCCTCGCTCACTGAGCGCGGGTTTCGTGCCACGCAGATCAACAGCGCCGGCGGGTTCCTGCGCGAACGGAACGTCACGTTGCTGGTAGGCGTTCAAGATGCGCACGTGGCTGAGGTGCAAGAGATCGTCCGCAACAACTGCCATTCCCGGACGCGCTTCGTCAATCCCCTGATGCCGATTGTGGAACCGGGCGAGTTCTACATTCCCAATCCCGTTGAAGTGCTGGTCGGAGGGGCCACCATGTTCGTGGTCGCCGTCGAACGCTACGAGCGCCTCGGGATCGCCTGATCATCCGGAATCAAGGAGTTCATGTTTGGATATCGAAACGTTTGTCGCGCGTGGCTTACAGATCCTGCTGGCGCTTGGGGGGGCCTACCTTCTCGCCACCTGGTTCGTGCTCGCGATCTGGACGTTTCGCGACATCGAGTCGCGTAGCCGGAGCGTCCTCACCCAGGTCTTCTCGACGTTGCTGGTCGTGTTGTTCTGGATTCCCGGCTGGCTTCTCTATCGGATGCTGCGGCCCAGCGAAACGATCGACGAGGCGTATCAGCGATCGCTCGAAGAAGAGTACTTGCTGCAGGATCTTCAGGAACTCCCCCTTTGCTCGAGCTGCAACCATTTCGTCGAGGACGATTGGCAACTTTGCCCGCACTGCAATACGCAGTTGCGTGAGGATTGCGCAAGCTGTGGCCGGCTCATCGACTTGCGCTGGGATGTCTGCCCGTACTGCGGGGTGCAGCACGCTCACGAGCACGACCAGGAAGAGGTCAAGCTCGATGACGACCGCTGGATCGATCCCGCGGCGATCGAGCAACGGCTCCGGGATGAGGAAGCGCGGCGTCGACGAGACGAAACCCGCGCCCTCCCGGCCGAGACCGCCGCCACGACCCTTGGTCGCGACCTCCTGAAGCCGTCCGTTGTGCAGATGGACGAGTTTCGCGGCTCGGGAACTGCCGAACCCAACGGAGTCGCCACGGCCCGCCACCCCGCCGCGGCTTCGAACGGAACCTCACCGGAGCCGCGAGTGGCACGGGAACCGGATCTCTCCGTGCTCCGCAACGCTGACGAGGAAGAAGACACCGGCGACACCGACGACACGACGGTACCCGAGCGCTTCAAGGTGCAGTAGGTCCGTGACCGTTTCCCGGTGCCGCCTGTGGGCGGCGAGTGGGAATCACGTCGGGCCGGATCTGGAAGTTGAACTTCTCCCGGATCGCATCGTAGAAGTTGGTCGTCCCGAAGGTAACGAGTTGGAACGTGTGTACGCCGCGCCTGATCTGGATCACGTCTCCCTTGAGCACCTCAGTCGCCGTTCGGCCATCGAGGATGAGCGATCCCTCGTGGTCGTTGGTCAGCACCAGCTCGATCAGGACGCCCTCGGATACCACAGTTGGGGTCCTGATTGGGGAGTGGCACGAAATCGGCACGATGGCGTACCCCCGGACACCGGCGGTCAGGATCGGTCCGCCCGCCGCCATGCAGTAGGCCGTGCTGCCGCGCGCGGTTGAGACGATCATGCCGTCGCCGGGGTAGGTGTTGACGAAATGCCCGTCGATATAGACCTCGACATCGAGCATGCGGTTGCCGCCGCGGATCACGACGTCATTGATCGCCCAGCCTTGTTCGAGCGTCCGCTCGCCACGCAAGAGATTCGCCTCCAGCGTTGAACTGGTCTCGATCGAAAAGTCGCCGCCGTTAACCTTTTCCAGCGCCGGCACCCAGTCCTGTTGTTCGACCAGGGCGAGGAACCCGACCTTGCCGAAGTTGATGCCGAGCAGCGGCACATCGGGATAGACGTTCGCCGAACGCATCATCAACCCATCCCCGCCCAGCACCACCACGGCATCGATCCCGGCCGTGCCGTGAGCGGAAAGGTCCGCTTCGAAAATAGGCTCATGCCCGTGTTGCCGGAGCCAATCCGCGATCTCGAGACCCAGCCGCTCGGCTTCGGGTTTGCTGAGCGCCGCCACGATGCCATATCGCTTGGAATGGGTCATGCTCCTGCTCCTGGTTCCCGGGTTCGGCCGGGGATGCTCTACCGTCCGCCCTGATCCGGTCCGTCATCCCGGTGGGAGAAACTGGCGGCGGCCCACGATGGCGTAAGATAGGCCGCGTGATCGTCCTGGCTTACGAACCGGTAGAGCGCGGCGGGACGGTGACTTCCGTCACGCCGCATCTCGGCGGTTTTGACCAGTGTTTTCGAGGCCACCATCCGGCGCCGGAAATTCCGCTTGTCCACCCGATGTCCGAGCACATGCTCATAGGTTTGCTGGAGTTCGGAGAGGGTGAAGCGTTCCGGCAGCAGGTGAAACGCGATGTTGGTGTAGCCAAATTTTGCCTTGAGCCGGATCGAGGCGTAATCGAAGACCATGTGGTGGATGTCATCGGTGATGTCGAGATCGGCCACGCGGCTCCACTGCATCCGGTTGTCGGCCGGGCCAAGGCAACCGTCCTGGCGAAAGAGGGCGACATAACTCATGGCAACCTCCCGCTTCTCCTGGCGTTCCGTGCTCAGGGTGTAGAGTTGCTCGATGTACTGGGCATCGCAACCGACCCATTGACCGACGATGCGCCGCGCGGATTCGTCGAGCGACTCAACAGCACCCGGATGACCCGTGATCAGCGTGGAACCGAACCTGGTGTTGGCGCGGTGCCCGACTTCCAGGGCGAAGTTCCGCAATCGAAAAGGGACCGCAATGATCGTCAGTTGCGGCTGGGCAAGTTCGGCTGGACTGGTCGTGGAACGTGTGTCCATCTCATTGCGCTTCCGCGAATTGCGGCTCAATGTGGCGTCGTCCGGTGCAGGCGTTGCCTATGAGCGTACATCATTTCCAACCGGCATCGTGTGGCGCGGCGGGGCGGCCAGCATTTAGACTAGGTTCGGCCACATTCGCGGGTGGTGAAAAGGTATCACAAGGGTCTTTGGAACCTTTATTCCAGGTTCGAATCCTGGCCCGCGAGCCACAACGCTTCTCTCCTGGCAACGTGCCCCCTGTCCCGTATCTCCATCGAGGCGAAATGCGTGCGCAATATCTAGATGCGGGCGGGTTGGACCTCACCGGCATTCCGCCTTCGGGAAGTGACGGCCCCTTCGTGACATCCGACTCCAATCGACGATCCGAAACCGGTCGTGTCGCGGTCGCCGTGCTGGCCGCCGGTCACGGCACGCGCATGAAATCGTCCACGCCGAAGCATCTCCTGCCGGTGGCGGGGGTGCCGATTGTGGAGCGCGTGATCCGGGCTGGTTTGGCGATCGAGCCGGCACAGTTGGTGGCGGTCGTCAATGAGGAACTGCTCGACTTGCCGGATCGGCTCGATCTGGCGGGCAAGTTCGATGCGATCGTCCAAAGCTATTCCTACGGCACCGCCGGGGCCGTGCGGAGCGCCCTGGACCACGTCCAACCCTGCCGCTGGATCGTTTCATTGCTGGGCGATAGTCCGCTCCTGACCGGAGAGATAGTACAGGAATTGGTGGACGGGGCTGGCAAGACGGGATCGAAAGTCACGATCCTGACCTGCCGTCTCTCGGACGCCAGGAGTTACGGCCGGATCGAGCGCGATGGTCGTGGCAACGTGGTCCGCATCGTCGAAGTCAAGAACGATCAGCCCGAGTGCCGGGCGGGCGAGACCGAAATCAACAGCGGGATCATGGTGCTCGATGCCGAGTGGGCGAAGGATGCCCTGGCCCGCCTGCAACCAAATGCCGGCACCGGCGAACTCCAACTGACCGACATCCTCGACCTGGCCGTCGCGGGGGCCGCCAAAGGCGATCCCTGGCCGATCGCCACGGTCGAAGCGCACCCTGACGTCGCGCTCGGCATCAACGACCGCGTCGAGCAGGCTGACGCGGATGCCGTGATCCGTCGCCGCGTGCGTGAGCGATTGCAACGGCGGGGTGTGACGATCATCGGCGCGGAGAGCGTCTTCATCGATGAAACGGTCGAAGTCGGGCAAGATTCCGTGATCCTGCCGTTCTCCATGCTCACCGGCACGACGCGGGTTGGCGCCGGTTGCCAGATCGGGCCGCATGCCGTGCTGCACGACGCCACGATCGCGGACGGCGCGGCGGTCCGCTCGTCAACTGTTTCTGATTCGTCGATTGGGAAGGGTTCGGACGTTGGGCCGTACGCCCATATCCGGGGACAGACCGAGGTTGGCCCCGACGTACACATCGGGACGTCGGCTGAAATAAAGAACAGCCGGATCGGGCCGGGCACGCGGGTTGGCCATTTCTCCTACCTCGGCGACGCCGATGTGGGCGAGCGGGTCAACATCGGGGCGGGCACGATCACGGCCAACTACGATGGTGTCGCCAAACACCTGACCAGGATTGGCGACGAAGCATTCGTCGGCAGCGACACCGTGCTGATCGCGCCAGTGGAGATCGGCAAGGGAGCCCGGACCGGGGCCGGGGCGGTCGTCAACCGGGATGTGGCGGCCCACGCGACGGTGGTTGGGATGCCGGCCCGGCGGATCGCCCGACGAGAACCCGATCCTGAAGATGCAGGGTCGATCGACACGACGGGGGAGTGATCCAGAGCGATGGATGGCCGGCTTCAGATCTTCAGCGGCAGTGCCCACCCGGCGTTGGCGGCGGCCATAGCCGGAGAACTCGAAGTCTCGCCTGGTCGGGCGGAAGTCGGGCTCTGGAAGAACGGCGAAACCCGGATCAAGATCGAGGACAACGTACGCGGTTCCGATGTCTTCATCGTCCAGCCGACTTCCCACCCCGTCGATCACCATGTGATGGAACTCTTGCTCATCCTCGACGCGCTGAAGCGGGCGTCGGCGGCGCGGGTGACGGCGGTCGTGCCGTACTACGGTTACGCCAAGCAGGAGAAGAAGACATCGGGCCGGGAACCGATCTCGGCCAAGCTGGTTGCCGACATCCTGACCACGTCCGGCGCCAACCGGGTTCTCGCCGTCGACCTGCACGCGCCAGCCATCGAAGGCTTTTTCGACATCCCGGTCGATCATTTGCGGGCCACGCCGCTCCTGGCGCGGGCGTTTCGCCGGGCGATCCAGGACGATGTGGTCGTGGTCAGCCCCGATGCCGGCGGCGTGGCCCGTGCGGAGGATTTCCGGGTGCGGGTGGGCGGCACCCTGGCGATCATCTCCAAGCAGCATCCAGGACCGGACGCGACCGAGACGCTCGAAATGGTCGGCGATGTCGAGGGCAAAACCGCGGTGATCGTCGACGACATGATCTCCACCGGCGGTACCCTGATCCAGGCCGCGAAGCTGCTCGAAGAGCGGGGCGCGAGCAAGGTGCACGTGGCGGCGACTCACGGGATTTTTGCCGCCGATGCCCTGGACCAGATTCACGCTTCCAGCATCGACCGCCTCTTCGTCACCGACACGATTCCCCTGCCGGCGGGTCGCACCGAGCGTATTGAGATCGTCAGCGTCGCCTCGTTGCTGGCGGAGGCGATCATGCGGACGCACAAGGGCCTGAGCGTGAGCGCCCTCTTCACCTGATCCATCTCACGTGCCGCGAAACGGTCGCGGCGCGCACGACAAGGACGATCTGTGGATAGTGCCTGGCAACATTTGATCCTGGCGGTGGTGGCCTTGGCGATCATGTGCCTCGCCGCAATCGTGCAGTCGACGATTGGCCTCACCAGCATCCAGCGCATCCGGCAATTCGCCCCAGCGCCGAAAGACGGCCGGGAAGATGGTGCACGCCATCGATCCGTGCAATCGCTCGTCGATCCCCGCCGGATCCTCGCCGCGTCGATGATCCTGCTCCAGGTCTTGATGGCGATCCTGGCCACCGGTGAACTGATCAGGGTCTTCGAAGTCGCGACAGACGATCCCTTGCGCTGGCTGGCGATGGCAATCGTGGCGGTGGTCTTCATCGTCTTCGGCCTTGCCTTGCCCCGCGCCCTTGCCAGCAAGCAGTTGGATCGCTTCCTGGTGGGGGCGCTGAAGCTGGGGCACTTCGTCACGATCCTGCTGGTGCCGCTGAACTGGATCGTGGAACAGGCCGCGAAAGCCTTCTTGCGTGTTTTGCCAGGTGAGGATGCCGAGCCGGAGACCTTCGGCCTGGAGGAGGAACTGCGCCCACATCGCTTCGAGCGTGACGACCAGGTAATCGGCGCCGACGAGCGGCTGATGATGGACGGCATCATGAGCCTAGAGGAAATGACGGTTCGTGACATCATGGTGCCGCGGCTCGACATCGTGGCCGTTGAGCGCACCGTCAACCCGCGGGAACTGATCGACACGATTGTCAAGGCCGGGCACTCGCGGATACCGGTCTACCAAGAGTCCGTCGACCGCATCATCGGTGTCTTGTACGCCAAAGACTTGTTGCCGTTCGTCATCGGCAACACCAACCGCATCCCCCTGCTGGACCTGATCCGGCCCGCCTTCGTCGTGCCGGAATCGAAGCGGCTCAACGTGCTCTTCGCGGAACTTCGACGGGACAAAATTCACCTGGCGATCGTGGCCGATGAGTACGGCGGTACCGCCGGCCTGGTCACGATCGAGGACATCCTCGAAGAGATCGTCGGCGAGATCCAGGACGAGTACGACACCGATGACTGGCTCTTCGACCAGCCGTCGGAAGACCAGTTGCTGGCCGACGGCCGGCTTCCGATCGAGGATGTCGAGGATGCTTTGCGCATTCAATTCGAGGAGGATGACGATTTCGGGACGCTGGGCGGTTTCGTCCACAAGCACCTGGGACGTTTGCCGATCCGGGGCGACGCCTTCGAGGCTGAAGGTGTCCGCGTCGAAATCCAGGCCGTCGAGCGTCACCGTGTGCGCAAGCTGCTCTTGACCAGGTTGCCGCCAGATGATCCGGAATCGGAGCGATCGCCGGAACGCTCCTCACGCTGGGGCCGATCCGATTCGGCGGAAAGCGACACCGATGGCGACGGCGCCGGCCCGTCGGACGAGTAACGCCGGATGATTGTGGGGCGTCCGCTGATTAGCGTCGACGAAGTCACCAGCACAATGGACCTCGCGGTGCGGCTGGCGACCACTGGCGCAACCTCGGGGACCACCGTTCTCGCGGGGCACCAGACCGCGGGTCGCGGACGCGCCGGCCGGAGATGGGAGACGGTGCCGCGGTCGTCGATCCTGATGTCGTTTGTGGCCCACACCCAGCGACCACACAATGTTCTTGGCGCGCTCTCCCTCCTCCTGGGACTGGCGGTCGC
>JACCYX010000405.1 GCA_013696265.1 Chloroflexia bacterium | reverse complement strand
CATTGAGCATCACAACCAGGCCGGTTCGCGCCGAGCCCCCCTTGGGCGCCTGCAGGTATGCCGGCAACCGGTGGCTCCGCCACGGCACGGCGAGCCGCCTGGCATCCGGGTAGACATAGGGCTGGGCTTGGGCGAAGAGCGAAGCCGCCGCCGCCCGGCAGGTGCGGATCGTTCGCTCGTCACTGGAACCGAAGAGTTGCGCCGAGTGATAGGAAAGCGCGGCCAGGCGACGCGCCTGGGCCGCTTCGAGCAGCTGCCTGGCCGACACCTGGCGCCGGTAGTCGCCGAGAAATCGCTGGGCGGTCTCGATCCAGGCATCGGCCCAGTCGTCAGGAGTCCTGATGCTCGCGAGCGTGGCGTCCAGCACGTCGTTGGGAATATCCATCGCGAGGAAGCGTGCGCGCATCGAAGCGGGCAGGATCCGCGCCGAACGGACCCGGAGCACCGACCGGGCGTGGCGGTCATTGAAGCGGGATACCCAGCGCCAGGCATCCGGCGCGTATCGCCACCTCGGGATGGAGATGCGGACGTCGGCATCGGTCATGCGTGGTTTAGTCCTGTGGCGTGGCGGCGTCGATTCGGCATGCTAAACCATGAGACCCCACCAGAGTTTCCGGGCTTCGATGAGGGCCCGCCGGATATCCTCGACATCACGCGGGTCGTGTTGCGGGAGGACGATGCGGTCGAGCCGGCAGGTGAACCGCCGGAGGTAGGCCACGGTTTCCTCGATCATGGCGACGGTGACGGTGCCGACAGGCAACCGGCCCGGCCCCAGGCCGGACCCGAGCGGCGGCAAGAGCAGGGATTTGACGCGGACGCGGTCGGCTTCCCTGAGCGCGGCGGCCGTTGCGCTCCGCACGATATCGAGACGCGTCGGTGCCCCCAGGGCGTCCGAGACAACCGCGTGGATGATTGCCCGCACCCCCCGCTCCCCGAGGGCGCCGGCCGTCGTCGAAATCGCGGAGCCGATCGTGAGCGGCGCCTGGGTCATCGCTTCGCGCTCGATCTCGATCCCACCCGCCAGGCGGATTTGCCCGGTGATACCCGCCCCCATCACGCCGCGGCGGTTGGCGGGGCAGGCGATGGCCTGGACCTGGTGGTCGAGGGCCGATCCAGTGCAGGGCACGATGAGCGTGCGTCCGAAACGCACGCCCTGGGTATCTTCAACGGCGGCCTGGTGGCGGTTCATCCGATGTGTGCTTCTCCTGGAACTCTCTGGCCGGAACGCATATGGGCCCGGCACTCGACTCGCCTGGAGCCCGGTCGGGAGTCTAGCACCGATGGCGCCGATCGGGCCGAACGAAAGGGCGGGGCAGTCCACCCGGGTGGACCGCCCTGAACCCGCTCCAGAGGTCTATGGTCGGATGACGCGGAGCACCCCGCTGGTGAGATCGACGAAGACCAGGCCGTCGGTGAGCCAGGTCAGGCTGCCGAGGACGATGCCGTCATCGTTCGGGTAGGTGGCCAGCACGTTCCCGGCGGTGTCCTGGATTTCGATCCCGGCACCGGTCACGACCGCGATCCGCGAGCCGTCCGGCGAAAAGTCGTAGTCGCTGCCCGCGAACGGGACCTGCACGACCGGCGACCCCGGCGATGAGGTGGCGGCGAGGATCAGGCTCCCCCCGGACACGTAGGAAATGAATCCCGACGATTGATCGACCCGGATCAGGCTGACGTCCTGTCCCGCGGCGAAGTCATCGATGACCTCAACCGACGATGTTGAGACGAACAGCCATCCCGCCGGCACCGTCACCAGCAATCCGCCGTCCACCGGATAGGACTGGATCATCGTCTCCAGGTCGGACCCGCCGCCACCGATGAGCCGATCCTCGACCGATCCCTGGTCGATCGCGATGGCGCGGAACTCGACCGGGAAGTCATCGCCGCGCAACCGCTCGTAGATAACCTGACCGTCCAGCCAGCCGATGGGCGAATCGTTGGTTCCGCCGCTGCTGGACGCGGACGAGATGTCGACGCAGGAATCGTCGCCGTCACAGGCCAGCACGACCTGGCCGGTCGGTCCATCGGCCGTCTCGAGGGTGATGCCGTTCTGGCTCAGGGAGACGCGGCCCGGATTCGAGCTAAAGAGGAGTTCGCCGTCCGCGCTCAGCCCCAACCGTGCG
>JACCYX010000397.1 GCA_013696265.1 Chloroflexia bacterium | reverse complement strand
TGGGGATCGCCGGAAAGCGGCGCCAGCAGGATTGCGACATGTCCTCGCCGCGTGCCTGATCGCCGTCGCCCTTTCCGGATTGGCGCCTGCCGGCCAAGCCATGGCCGCCCCCGGCGAAAGCGGCACGGGGAACGAAGCCACATTCGCGGCTGGTTTCTTCGAGGCCGACATCGATGCCTACTGGAGCCAGATCTTCGCCAGCGAGGGCCTGGGCTACTGGACCCCGGCTGTCATCTCGATGACCGACGCCGTGAACTCCGGCTGCGGCTATGTCACGGCTGACCAGTTTCTCGCGTTCTACTGCTCCGTCGACGCGGCCGTCTACTGGTCGGTATCCGGCTATGAGCGAGCCTACGCGAGAGCCGGTGACGCGGCCTGGGTGAATGTCATGGCCCACGAGTGGAGCCACCACGTCCAGCTTCTCATTGGCCTCAACACCCCCTGGCGGCAGGCCAACGACAGCGTCGGCCTCGAACTCGAAGCCACCTGCCTGGGTGGCGCCTACGTCGCCGACGCCCGCGACCGGGGCCTGGTCGACGACGACATGATCGCCTTGATGGTCCAGATGTTCGGCGGGAGCGAGACTCACGGCACCACCGACCAGGTGCGCACGGCGTTCCGCGACGGCATCGACGATGGCATCGCGGCCTGTGGGGTCGCGCTCTAGCCATGTCCAACTGGATGGGGCCACCGGATATCGTCATCGCTTCGACGGGAGCATGTATCGTGTAGTCCAACGGAATCGTTGGAAACGGGGAATCATGTCCGCCGATCGACAATTCTTCGAAGCGGTGTGTCGCTGCTTCGACCTCGGCACGTTGGGAGCAACGCCGGTCACCGTCGAAGGCGGCCTCTCCAACCGGCTCTTCCGGGTAACGACCAACCAGGGCGAGTACGCGGTCAAGCGGATGGTCGCCAACGCGGAGGCACCCTCCTTCAAACGCAATGTCGAGGAGTCGTTCGCGGTCGAGCGGCTCGCCCTCGCCGCCAGCATCGCCATGCCAGGGCCGATCCCGGTCCCTGGTTCGGACGAGGCGCTGGGACGGATCACGGATCGCGGCGAACCATGCTGGGTACGCGTTCACCGGTGGGTTTCCGCGAAGAGGGTCAAGGCAGAAGAAATCGAACCCGGAGATCTGGCCCAGGTCGGCGGAATCCTCGCCGCCCTGCACCGGCTGCCCCTCTCCAGCCGGGAAGTTCCCGCCCCCCACGTCCCATCCGCACCGGAGCGGAACTGGCGCGCCGCGCTTTCGTCGCACGCCGGTGCCCCGGCGCTCATCGACACGATCGAGGTGCTGGAAGACACCGTCCGCCGGGGCTACCTCACCGATACGTCAAGGCGGGTCCTCTCGCACCGCGACCTGGATGCCAAGAACCTGCTGCGGAGGGCGGACGGAACCCTCGTCCTCATCGACTGGGACGCCGCCGGATCAGTCAACCCGCAATGGGATGCCATCGGCGTCGCGCTGGACTGGTCCGGGATCTGGCACGGCGCCGTCTCGCGGGAAGCATTCGAGGCGGTACTCGATGCGTACACAATTGCCGGCGGCACACTCGAACCCGTCACGCCGGCCAGTTTCGCCGGCTGGGCCGAAGGCATGCTGCACTGGCTCTGGTTCAACCTGGAACGCTCCGGCTCGACCGATCCCGGTGAGCGCCCGCGGGGCCAGGCCGAGGTCGAAGCGACCGTCCGGTTCCTCCCCGTTGCCGCCGACTGGATCGCGAACCAGCCGTAGCGCGGCGTGACAGCCGCTGGATCGGGCCAGGTATCGCCCCAGCCCGAGGCGCCGGCAGCCTACACTCCCAACACGGGTCAGCGTGCGTGAGTCTGTGGTTCATGGACGCTGGGCGTCACGACGCCGCGCGCGTCGCGGCTGGCGGCGAAAGCGAGCGCCGCCGGGGTCGTAGCTTCGGATCGAGTTTGGGAGCGGGAAATCTGTGGATCGGCCACGCGAGGGCGAGAACGACATCCGGGACGCGAGCCCCGGGCGGTGGCGAGACGTGCTGCTTCAGGCCGCCCGCGACCTTTGGAACAGCAACGTGCTGGAATGGTCCGCCTCGCTGGCGTTCTACGCCGTGATCTCGCTGTTTCCGTTGCTCATCGCCAGTATGGTGCTTGCGTCTTACCTCGTGGATCCAGGGTGGGCGACGGAGCAGGCCGTCAGCCTGCTGGGCCAGTTCCTGCCCCAAGGCCAGGCCGAAATCGAGGAGATCGTGACGGTCGCGATCGAGGAACGGCGGCGGGTCGGTCTCATCTCGTTCGTCCTGCTGCTCCTGACTGGCCGCCGGATCCTGGGCGGCCTGGCCAAAGGACTCAACCTGGTCTCCGATGTCGATATCCAGGACGACACGGTCAAGCGCCGGGTGGTGATCGAATTCGCCCTGGCGCTGGGGCTTGGCGTGCTGGTGGTGCTGGCGCTGGCCGCCCAACCGCTGATCGACCTCGCCTGGGGCACCGCCCGCGTCGTGCCCGGCTCCGATGGCCCTGTGGTGGCCGTTGTTTCCGGCGTGGTCCACGTGCTGATGCTGCTGGCCATCTTCACGCTTATCTATGGGTATGTGCCCCGTGGTGAACGGTTGTGGCGGGCGGTCGCGATCGGCGCGGCGGTAGCGACCGCGCTCTTCCTGCTCGCCCAGGGCGTGTTCGCGGTCCTGATCGATTTGATCTGGGAGAACCTGAGCCTGATCTACGGACCGCTCGCCTACGCGGTGCTCCTGCTGACGTGGTCGTGGTACGTCGCGCTCGTTACCCTGATCGGCGGGGCCGTGGCCTCCCACGTCAAGGTGATGGTGATCGAGCACCATTCGGCCGCCGAGGCCAGCCGCGAGCACGTCCGGCCGTGACTCCGCTTCCCGCGCGCCGAACCGGGTGGCTCCTACCCGGACACCAGGCTGATGCCGCAGTGCGGGCAAACGAGGTCGTCCGGTCCGATCACGCCGCCGCAATTGGCGCAGACCGGTTCCTCGTCATCGTTTGGCACGCTGGACTCGGAATCGATGCCCGACGCGGGGCGCGCATCGTCGCCATCACTCCGCAGGTCGCGATCAGGATCAGTGGTTGTCGCCATGGGTGCATCTCCTTGGGAAGGGCGTGGTGGCAGGCCCCGAGTGTACACCGTGACCAGCCGTGCGGAACCAGGCCCAAGGGTCATACGAACTTCGGACAATCAATGGGTGAATCTGGTTGAACAATTGGTGATCCCGCGATGCCGACGAATGCTTCGGGGGTAGGGGCGATCCTCCGTGATCGCCCGTGGCATCAGGGTCGCGGAACTCGGATCAACACGGAGGTTGACCCCTGCCCCCGACATGTTTGCCCACGGTGTACCCAAATCCCGTATCAGGCGAGCGCCCGGACGCAAAAGTACCGGACGTCAGCCAACGCCCGGCGCTTTTGCCCCTTTCCCTGACGTCAGTTGTCGTGTTGGTCAGCCCTTCGTCGCGCCCTCGGTGAGGCCGCGGATGAAGAATCGCTGCAGGAAGATGAACACGAGGATCACCGGCACAAGGCCGATCACCGCCCCCGCCGCCATGATGTGGTACAGCGTCTGGAACTGTTTCGAATACTGCACCAACGCAATCGTCAGGGTCTGGAAATCACGCAAGGGCGCGAGGTAGACCAGCGGGATGATGTAGGCGTTCCACACGCCCATGAACGTCAGCAGCGTGATCGTCGCCACGGCCGGCCGGATCAACGGGAAGGCGATCCGCCAGTAGGTACCGAAATACGTCTCGCCATCGAGTTCGGCCGAGTCGAACAGGTCTTTCGGGATTGTCCGGAAATGCCCGAGCATCAGGTAGACGTTGAACGCCTGGGCGCCGGCCACCGTCACCAGTACCACCGCGATGAGCGCCTTGCCGTCGCCCACGAATCCGAAGGTGCGGTTCACGTAGAAGGTCGGGATGATCAGCATCTCGCCCGGGATCAGCAACGTGGTCAGCAGGCAGAACAGGATCGCCTGGCGGCCAGGAAAGTTCGAGCGCGAGAGCGCGTACGACGTCATCG
>JACCYX010000383.1 GCA_013696265.1 Chloroflexia bacterium | reverse complement strand
GCGGTAGCCCGTGGTCGCGTTCTCCGGCAGCCGCAAGACAATCTCGTCTCCCTGACGGGACTCGACGGTGCGTCCGTTATCGTCTTTCGTCAATGGCAGGATTGACATGGCAAGTGTTCACCTCTCGCGCTGCTTCAGTGCGGGAATGGCGTGCTTCGCCACGGGCGGGAAGCGTTGTACCAGGCCGCGGCCGACCTGATACACATCGGCAGGCTCAAGGTCCGGTCATTCCTTGTCGCGCCGGCGCCCGTTGCGCGGCGATTCCTCAGGGGGTGGCTCTCCCAGCTCTTCGGGGGCCTGGGGAGGCGGTGGTGACCCTATGGTTTCAAGCGACTCCAACGCGCCGAATGGTTGCGGCGGGGGGGCCGCGGCCGTCGCCGTGGTCTGCAGTTGCTCGACCGACATCGGCGGTGGCGGCTCCCCCGCGGTTGTCTCAACCTCGACCTTCGACAACTCCTCGGGCGAGCTTGGCCCCGGCGCCTCGCCGGCGGCGGCCACCTGGAGTTGTTCGAGTGGCAGCGGCGACGGCGCCTCGGTCGCAACCGCGCCATGGGAAACCGTTGCCTGCCCGGCTGCCGCCGACGCACTGGCTCCCTCATTTCCGAATGATACGTGGATCGTGACGTCGGGTGTCATGAGACATCGCCTCCTTCGACCGACCGCCCCGGCGCACGCCGCACGACCTTGAGCAACGCACCTTTGCCAGAGCGGCCGGCCACACGGCCTACATGTAAACCGCGGTGATATTCTTGTTGGCGTCGAACGCGACGTAGACCTGCCGATTGTTCGCCCGTGCCGTAGACAGCACCACGTGTACGTTGGTGACCCCATCCGCCGCGCCCGTGAGCACCTTGTGCCAGGCATTCGTGCCGGCCAAATGCGCCCACGCGTTTTGCGAATGGTTCGTGGTGTAAATCTGGTTGATGTTCGTCCACATGGCTTGATCCTCCCTGGAGATGAAAGACCTGATCCGACTGTGCGCACCGCCGATTCGAGCGGTGCGGCATCCCGTTCACCGCCCGCGAATCGGGCGGTTTTTGTTGGCCTACAGCAGGTAGGCGTGATACACGAGGTTTCCGTCGGCATAGACGGTCACCGGTCTGCCGTTGGCGCGCGCCTCGGCGAAGAGAATGAGCATGTTCGTCACCCCATCGGCCGCGCCAGTCTGGATCCGGCGCCAGCCCAATCCCTGGAAATGGGCCCAGGCGTTCTGGGAGTGAGGCGTGGCGTAGACCTGGGTCACCGTCACGTTGCCGTGCCACTGCAGCGGGACGAGGGCCTCGACCGAATAGAACGCCCAGTCGGTGTCGATCAGCACGGTGGCCTGGTTATAGCGGATGCGACCGAACCCGCCTTCGCCCCAGTTCGTCCCCCAACTATTCTTCACGATCCAGCATTGCTGGTTGTCATCGTACCCCACCACGCTGATGCAGTGGTAGCCCGCCAACGCGGAGTTGGCGGTCTTGACGTACACGCCGCTGGTGTAGGCGAAGAAGTCGTTGAAAACCGCCATACCGGCGAGAACCGGAGCCTGGGCCACGGCGTTCTTCCGAGCGTCCATGGTCCCGTGCCCGGTGTAGTTCGCGATCTTCGTCAGGCGATTCTGCCAGTCGGAGCAGCGACTGGCGCCGCAATTCATGTCCGTCGCCTGATAGGGCATGCACGCCTCGTCCGTGACGCCCATGCTCCTGGCGGCGTCCAGACCCGATGTCAACCCCCAGCCGCCACAGCTTCCGCCGCCGCAGAACTGAAGGAAACCTTCCGAGAGATCGATGGCGTAGGAAGGATTCTGCAGCTTGATCCGCATCGCGGATTCCATCGTCGAACAGGTGCAAAAGGCGACGCATGATCCGCAACTGCCCTGTTGCTTGACCGAGGTGACGTAATTTTGGCCACCAGCGTTGCGCCAGTCGACGGCGGTGGGGGCGCCGACGAGTTGGCTGGCGAGGCGTTGTTCCTGGGCCGCGAAGCGTGCCCGCTCAGCCGACAGGTGTTGGCGCTCTGCCTCCGTCACCAGCAATCCGAGGTACCGCTGTTGCTCCCCGAACGGTAGGTCGCTCAGGTCCGTGGCCCCAGCCGTCCATGGCAGGTTCTCCTGCTCGATGGCGGCCTCGATCGCTTGAAGGTCCGTATCGTTATCAGCCATGGTTTACCCTCCATGCCCAACGAGGCCGGACTTCGCTCCAGTGCTTCACGTTTGGTCTCCTTTCGGGCGACAACCGTGAGAACCGAGGCGTGCGGGGGTTCACGAACCGTAGGGACGGGATGACCGTTGCCTATGAGGGTGTTCCCTCGACGCTTCGTACGCTTGGATTAGGAAATTATGACCCAAGCGCATAATATGCCTGACCTGCCCAACCGTCAATACCCCTTCCGGCCTATGGCTCGCGTGCCGTTCGGCCCATGCCGAACGGCACGAACCCGGATCCGGCCTTGAACGCGGTGTGTCAGGAACCATCCGCGCCTTGCCTCACGATGTCCTCAATCTCCTGCCGGCTCAGATTCGGCTCGTATTTGGTCATTCATCGACATCCGCGAAACGCTCGAGGCCCGGATCGCGAGACAAGGGAAGCGAGCCGAAGATCACGAGAGAAAC
>JACCYX010000353.1 GCA_013696265.1 Chloroflexia bacterium | reverse complement strand
GCCGTCATCAACGCATTCAAGATTCCCGATCTCCGGGCGAAGATCCTGTTCACGCTCGGCATGCTGGTGATCTTCCGGTGCATCGCCAGCATCCCGATTCCCGGCGTGGACCGGGAGGGGCTGCGCGCGTTCGTCGAGAACAGCCAGTTGCTCGGTATGCTCAACCTCTTTTCGGGAAGCGGGCTGACCAACTTCTCGATCGTGGCGCTCGGGGTGTATCCCTACATCACGGCGTCGATCATCATGCAGTTGATGACGCCGATCGTGCCTCGCCTCAACGAACTCTCGATGGAAGGTCAGCAGGGCCGCAACAAGATCAACCAGTACACGCACATCCTGACCGTGCCGCTGGCGTTGCTCCAAGGCTATGGCCAGACCATGCTCTTCTCCAGCCAGCCGGGCGTCGATGGCCAACCGCTAATCGACGGTTTCGGCCTGTTCGATGGCGATACCTGGCTGCCGACCGTGGCGATCCTGGTCACCCTGACCGCTGGTACGATGTTGCTGGTGTTCATCGGTGAGCTGATTACGGAGAAGGGTATTGGCAACGGGATTTCGATCATCATCTTCGGTGGCATCATCGCCTCCCTGCCGGGCTCGATCAGCAGCCTCCTGACTGGGGGATCGTTCGGCTCGAACACGATCGGGACGCTGATCTTCATCATCATCGCCCTGATTACCATCGTCGGCGTCGTCCTCATCAACGAGGGTCAGCGCCGGATTCCGGTGCACCACGCCAAGCGCGTGCGCGCCGGGCGGGTTTACGGCGGCACGACCACGAACATTCCGCTCAAGGTCAACAGCGCCGGCATGATCCCGCTCATCTTCGCGGTGAGCATCATGGTCTTTCCGGGCATGGTCGCCAGTTTCCTGGAAGCGTCGAACACGGAATGGGTACGGAACACCGCCGAGCGGATCCGGATCTGGCTGAGCCCGGATACGTGGTCCTATAACATCGTCTACTTCCTGATGGTGGTCGGGTTCACGTTCTTCTACACGATGGTGGTCTTCCAGCAGCAGCGGATTCCAGAATCGCTGCAGCGGCAGGGCGCCTTCATACCGGGGGTCCGGCCTGGCCGCAACACGGCGGTCTATCTCCAGCGGGTGCTCTCGCGGATCACGGTGGTCGGCGCCCTCTTCCTGGGACTGATCGCGATCCTGCCGTTCCTTGCGACGCTGATCACGGACGTCAACACGCTCCAGTTGAGCGCGACCTCGTTGCTGATCGTCGTTGGGGTCGCCATCGACACGATGCGGCAGCTCGAAGCCCAGCTGATGATGCGGAACTACGAAGGCTTCATCAACTAGCGACGGAACGGGCACCCCAAAAAAGGGTGTGCCCGTTCATGACGCGTGATGCAAGACCCGGAACGGTGCACGCAATTCGGAGGAGTGTGCGTCCAACGTCCCGGTAGGGGAGCACACAAGGTGCTCCCCTACCATGTCGAGTAGTAGTGAAATATCCAGATACGAACGCGGGGTTCGCTTCACACCGTCATTGGGGACAACCGTTGTGCATGTAATCCTGATGGGAGCGCAGGGTTCCGGAAAAGGAACCCAGGCGTCGCTCCTTGGACCGGCCCTGAAACTCACCAAAATCGCGACGGGTGACCTCTTTCGGGCCGAAATCGCCTCGGCCTCCAATCTGGGGGTTGAACTCAAGGCGATCCTGGAGCGGGGCGATCTCGTGCCCGACGACCTGACCAACGCCATCGTGCGGGGTCGCATCGCGTCGCTCGTCGAGCGGCGGGCCAATGGCGAGGACGTCGCCGGCGCCCTGTTCGATGGCTTTCCGCGAACCGATGTCCAGGCCTGGGCGCTGGATGGAATTCTCGGCGACCTGGGCGAGTCCGTCACGGTCGTGATCGAAATCGACGTGCCTCGGGACGTGCTGATCAGGCGGCTCTCGGGCCGACGTGTCTGCGTTTCCTGTGGTGCTGTCTATCACGTCGAGGCGAATCCATCGCGGGTGGAAGGGGTGTGCGATGTCTGCGGCGATAAGGTCATTCAGCGGGATGACGACAAACCGGAGGCGATCAAGCGGCGTCTCGCTCTCTTCGACCAGCAGACCGCCCCGTTGCTCGATTACTACGATGCCCAGGGCAAGCTGACCAGGGTCGATGGCGACCGCACCGTCGATGTGGTCCGGGAAAGCATTCTCGCGGTCATCAAGCTCCGCCTCACCGGATCGGGTCTCCATCAGGCATGAACATCTTAATCAAGAGCGTCGACGACATCGAACGGATGGAACGGGCCGGGCATGTGGTGGCCGTCTGCCACAAGCGTGTGAAAGCGGCAATCGCTCCCGGGGTTACCACCCAGGATCTCGACGATATCGTACGCGACACCATCGCGGAACATGGCGCGACCTCCAACTTCCTCGGCCACCACGGGTTCACCGGCAACATCTGCGCGTCGGTCAACGAGGAGATCGTCCACGGCATCCCCGGACCCCGGCGGCTCGCCGACGGCGACATCATCGCCGTCGACATCGGAGCGATCGTCGATGGGTTCCACGGCGATTCGGCCTGGACCTATCCAGTTGGCGCCATTTCGGAACCCCACCAGCGATTGCTGGCGGATACCGAAGCGGCACTGTACGAGGGTCTCAAGCAAGCGACGGCGGGGAACCGGCTCGGCGACATCGGGCACGCGATCGAGACGTTCGCGTCCGCGCGCGGGTACGGCATCGTCCAGGAGTATGGCGGTCACGGGATCGGGCGCGAGATGTGGGAAGAACCGCACATCCCCAACCACGGTGATCCCGGCCGGGGCCTGCGATTGAAGGCGGGGATGACCCTCGCGATCGAGCCGATGCTCACGACGGGCGGCGAGGAAACGGAGGTCCTGTCCGACGAGTGGACGGTGGTTTCGTCCGACGGTTCCTGGTCGGCGCACTTCGAACACACGGTCGCGATCACGGACGGCGAACCACTGATCTTGACGCGACGGCTCCATTCAATGGTATAATATCCGTTCGTGGCGCATGTCGGAAGACATGCGCTATCCGCGTGTACGGTCGATGACCCAGACCACAACCCCGTGATTCCGGGGTACGCACATGGGTTATTAGGGTACACGAACATGATGCAGGCGTGAAACTGGCACTGTGCCGGGCAAAAAGACGTTGAGCCTCGTCGCGAGACAGGCTAAGGATTGAAACAACATGAAGGTGTCGGCTTCAGTATCCAAGCGGTGCGAAAAGTGCCGCATCATTCGCCGCCACGGGATTCTGCGCGTGATTTGCACGAACCCTCGTCACAAGCAGCGGCAGGGCTAACCCACTAGACGAGACGGACCGTGACGGTCCAGACGCACGGCGCGTGGATCGCGGGTCCATGAACCCCAGGACAAGGATGAGGTATGGCACGACTCTCAGGCGTCGATCTGCCGCGCGAAAAACGTGTGGAAATTGCGCTTACCTATATCTACGGCATCGGCCTCAAGACCAGCCAGAACCTGCTCGCGCAGACCGGGGTCAACCCGGACACGCGCGTGCGGGAACTGACCGATGATGAAGTCAACCGGCTTCGTGAAATCATCGACCGTGACCTTCGCGTCGAGGGTGACCTCCGGCGTGAAGTCGCGATGAACATCAAGCGGCTGATGGATATTGGATCCTACCGCGGGCTTCGGCATCGACGCGGTATGCCGGTGCGCGGCCAGCGCACCCGAACCAACGCCCGAACGCGGCGTGGTCCGAAGCGCGCCATTGGCGGTCGCCGCAAGTAGCGCTCCCGCATTGGGAACTCACGGCGGTCGCATGCGCGTCGCTCATTGATTTACATAATGTTGGAGGCAAGGACGCATCATGTCAGACAAGCGTCGAAGTGCTGGACAAAAGGGCCGTGTTCGTCGTCGAGATCGCAAGAACGTTCCTCGTGGGCGAGCGTACATTCAGGCCACGTTCAATAATACGATCGTGACCCTCACCGATCCTTCGGGCAACGTGATTGCCTGGTCGAGCGCGGGGGCCAATGGCTTCAAGGGGTCGCGCAAGAGCACCCCCTTCGCCGCCCAGATGACCGCCGAGGCAGCGGCCCGGCGGGCCGCCGAGCACGGTCTGCGCCAGGTCGATGTCTTCGTCAAAGGGCCGGGTTCCGGCCGCGAGATGGCGGTTCGCTCGCTGCAATCCAGCGGAGTGATGGTGATTTCGATTACCGACACCACCCCGATTCCGCACAACGGATGTCGCCCGCCGAAACGCCGCCGCGTCTAGAGAATCGCCTCCTGTTCGTCCGGCTGCCTACTATTGGCGGGACGAACCGTTGGCGTGGCGTGAGCCAGGCCGGCCCATACTGAAGAGCATCGCTGGTCACAGAGCGGGCCAGGGTAGAGCCTGGTCTGCCGCGCCGGCCTGACGATGCATCAACCTGGCGCGGAACATTAAGGCAAGACAGCGTCGCAAGGAGGCAAGTCCGTTTGTTGCAACAACCCGATTTCACTATCAAGACCGTCGAGACGGGGCGCAACTACGGGCGCTACCAGGTCGAACCGCTCGAACCAGGGTACGGCACCACGCTGGGCAATGCCTTGCGACGGATCCTGCTGCGATCGCTCGAAGGCTGCGCCGTCTCGCGTATTCGGATCGACAATGTTTGGCACGAGTTCGCCACCATCCCCAATGTCCGTGAGGACGTGACGGAGGTCGTGCTGAACCTCAAGGGCATTCGCCTGCGCCGGATGCAGGAACTGCACGGCGACGTGCGGGCCCACCTCTATGTCCGGGGCGAAGGCGAGGGCGAGCGACAGGTAACCGCGGGCGACATCGAATGGCCCGTGGAAGTCGAGATCGTGAACCCCGAGCAGCCGATCGCGACGCTCGACGGCGTGGACTCCGTGCTGGACATGGACCTCTGGGTCAGCCGCGACCGGGGCTACCGTCCGGCCGAGACCCAGGAAACCTTCGCGCTCGGTGAAATCCCGATCGACGCCATCTTCACCCCGATCCAGCGTGTCAACTTCGTGATCGAGCCCACCCGCGTCGGGCAAAACGTCGAGTACGATCGGCTGATCCTGGAGATCCTGACCGACGGCACAATCGAGCCGGACGATGCGCTGTCGCAGTCGGCATCGATCCTGATGGATCACGCCCGGGTCTTTTCCGAGTTCACCCGGCCGGAGCCCGAAGCCGCCGCTAATTCGTTCATCCCGGAAGAGGTCCAGAACAAGCCGCTGGCCGATCTCGGTCTCTCGCCGCGCGTGCTCAACGCCCTGCGCAGCAAGCAGATCGACAAGGTTGGCCAGGTGCTGACGATGGACCCGGACCAGTTGCTGTCGATCCGGAACTTTGGGCCCCGCTCGTTGACCGAGCTTCGCGAGAAGCTGCACGAGTATGGCTACCTGCCGGAGGCCGATCTGGACGTTCCGGTTGACGCCGTGGCCAGCGAAGACGAAGACGCCGAATCACTGGAAGTCGCGGAAGCGATCAAGTCGCTGGGCGGCCTTGGCGCCGGGGCCGGCGAGAATGAGGTAGACGAGTCATGAGGCATCGCAAGGCTGGCCGCAAGTTTGGCCGTAATCCGAGCCAGCGGAAGGCGCTGCTCCGCCAGCAGGCCATTTCGCTGATCCTGAACGAGCGCATCACCACCACCGAGGCGAAGGCTAAGGAGTTGCGCGGCGTGGTCGAGAAGCTGGTCACGATCGCCCGGGACGACACGGCGCATCACCGCAACCTCGTGATGTCGCGGCTCGACCACAAGCGGTCGGTGGCGCGCCTCTTCGACGTGGTAGCGCCCCGGTACGAGGACGTGCCCGGTGGCTACACGCGCATTTCCAAGCTCGGTTTTCGTCGCGGTGACGCGGCCCCGATCGTGCTGATCGAATTCGTCGCGTAGGGGAGGCAGCGGAGCGAGCCTTGTGTCCTCCCGATTGTCGGACTCCAGGGAGCCGAACGCTGCCGGGGGTCAGCCCGCGCCCGCGGTACTCAAGATCATGCTCGGTTACGACGGAACGGGATTTTGGGGCTCGCAGAAGCAGGCAAACGTGCGCACGGTTCAACGGGAACTCGAATGCGCGCTTGAACGACTCGGAGGCCGTACAACGTCCACCGAGTTCGCCGGCCGCACTGATCGCGGCGTTCACGCGGTGGGCCAGGTGGCCCGGAGCGTGGATGTCCGGCCGGAAATGCCGGCGGAGGCGTTCCGGAACGCGCTCAACCGGCTGACGCCGGATGACCTGGCGATTTCGTCGGTGTCGAGGGTCGAGGCGGGGTTTCATCCACGCTACGACGCGACCTGGCGCGAGTACCGGTACCGGCTCTGGGTTGGCGGGAAGCAGCCGCTGATGGAGCGGTTCGCCTGGACCCGGCGAACGGAACTCGATTGCGAGGCGATGGCCAGAGCGTCAGTCCTGCTCGAAGGCACCCACAACCTGGCGGCGTTCACCGGCGGCGGCGAAGGCGTTCCCTGGTCGGCGCGGGCAGCAGCCCGGCGCGGAACCGTGCGAACCATCTATCATTGTGGCGTTCGCGCGGTCGGACCCTGGTGGGGCATTCTCCCCGGACCTGGATCCGGCATCGAAATCCGGATCGTCGCGGACGGTTTCCTGCCGCAATTGGTCAGGACCGTCACTGGCGGATTGGTGTCGGTGGGATTGCGTGAGCACCCGCCGGAGTGGTTCGCGGAACTGCTCGAAGGCGCGGATCGCCGATCCGGACCAGTGCTGGCGCCGGCGCATGGATTGAGTCTTTGGCGGGTAGGTTACGACAACGACGTTCCTGACCCTGACCCGAACGGCAAACAGATCGTGAGCCTGCAACCGGCTCACACGGAATGTGGCTAAGGGAGCTATCTATCATGGAACGACGGACCTACTCAGCGAAATCCAGCGACGTGACGCACAACTGGTTCGTGGTCGACGCCGAGGGCAAGACGCTCGGCCGCCTCGCCTCGGTCATTGCCGCCACGTTGCGCGGCAAGAACAAGCCCGTGTACACGCCACATGTGGATACGGGCGACTTCGTGATCGTGCTCAACGCGGGCAAGGTCAAGGTTACCGGAAACAAGGAAACCCAGAAGTTTTACTACAGCCACTCGAACTATCCGGGCGGTTTGAAGAAGACTTCGCTCAAGGACCTCCGCGAGCGGCATCCGGACCGGATCATCGAGAATGCCGTCAAGGGTATGCTGCCGCGAAACGCCCTCGGCAAGCAGCAGCTCAAAAAGCTGAAGATCTTCGAAGGCGCCGTCCATCCGCACGGGGCGCAGAATCCGGCGACACTCGAACTCGACGACACCGCGTCGCGCTAGGCAACCGGAAACAGGAGCAGCAGTGAGCGATTCAACCATGCCTAAAGGGCAATACTTCTACGCCGTAGGACGACGCAAAAGCGCGATCGCGCGGGTGCGGCTGTACCCAGGCGAAGGCAACATGACGGTCAACGGCAAGACGGCGCGCGAGCACTTCGGTGGCCGCGAGTTGCACTACCTGGTGATGGCCGAGCCATTCCGGGTGACCGGCACGACCGAGCGGTTCGATGTCGTGGTTTCCGTGGTCGGTGGCGGTACGTCGGGCCAGGCCGGGGCGATTCGCCACGGCATCTCCCGCGCCCTCATCGCGTCGGACGCTGAACTCCGGCCGGCGCTCAAGAGCGCCAAGCTCCTGACGCGTGACGCTCGCGAGAAGGAGCGCAAGAAGGTCGGCCTCAAGCGGGCCCGCAAGGCCCCTCAGTACACGAAGCGATAATTTCCGTCTCGTCCAACTGACGACCATGAACAACGCCGGTGTCCATTGCGGACGCTGGCGTTGTTATGCGCCGCGTCGGCGCGGTTTCAATCCTCACCCCATCCGAAGACAGGGTGCGACATCGGGGCGCCGGACAGTTCCATGACGGCGTCGAGGTTTCAATCCTCACCCCATCCGAAGACAGGGTGCGACGAGCGGCAGGTTAACGG
>JACCYX010000349.1 GCA_013696265.1 Chloroflexia bacterium | reverse complement strand
TCGCACATTCCACTGGAGGACCGACCTACAGTGAGTCGATTTCGACGCCGGGACTGAGGCTGGTGAGCGCACTCGAGCCGTCGGCGGTTTCCTCGATCCGCCAGAGTTCATCCAGCACCGGCGAGGTTCGGACATCGTCGACGTGGCTGATGATGAAGACCTGCCGAAGCTCCTCGAACGTACCCGAAATCGAGCCGAGCAGGTCGAGCAGGTGGGCGCGGCGGTCGGTGTCCAGCGAGCCGAAAACCTCGTCGAGCACCAGGAAACCGGGCGGATTGGCCGCTTGCCGGCCGATCATCTGGGAAAGGGCAATGCGGGCCGCGAGGGTGATCGCGTCGCGCTCGCCACCCGAGAACGTGTCCACCGCGTACGAGCTTTCGAGGTCTTCCCCCTCGTAGACGATGATCCCGAAATCCTGGTCGAAGTCGACCCGGTCGTACTTTCCATCCGTGATGCCGTGGACGAGGTGGCTGGTGTACTCGGCGAGGATTGGGCGCTTGCGGCTGGCCGCGAATCGCTCGAACTCGGTGAACTCCTTCGCCATCAGGTCAAGGTGGTCGGCCTCCGAACGCTTCGCGTCGGCCGCTTGCGCCAGCCGGTCGAGCCGTTCCCGTTCCCGGACGATGCCGTCGCGCCGCAGTTCCGTTTCGCGGAGGTCCGTGATGGTCCGGTGATACCGCTCGACCGCCGCCCGTTCGCGGGTACGCGCTGACTGGAGCGCCGAGTGGGCGGTCTCGAGTTCTGCCGGCTGGAACCCGAGCGCCGTGCGCTGGGCGGTGAGGGTCGCGATGCTGTCGTTCAGCTCTTCGATCCGAAGCGTGGCCGCGGCGATTTCGGACTCCAGCTCCGGCCGCCGGGCGAGGTCGTGATCGATCTGGGCGATCGCCGCCTGGGCGCGATCGGCGGCCTGGTGACCTCGTTGCAGTTCCAGGAACGCGGCCGGGTCGAAGCCGATCTCTCCCAGCTTCTCGCGCCCACTGGCCGCCGACCGGTAACGCGCGTCCAACTGCTCGAATCCGGCGATCGAGGTGGTCAGGGTGGCGCGGGTGCTGACGAGGGCGTGCATCTGGCGGGTGGCGCCTTCAGCTCGGGCGATGTCGTCCAGGGTGGGAGTGGCGACCAGTCCCGTGTCTTCGAGTGACCGGGCGAGGGCCGTGGTGGCGAGTTCCACCGTTTCTTGCTGGGCATCGAGCACGCTCACGCTCTTCTGGAGGCGCTTCCGCAAGCTTTCGATGCCTTCGACCCGGGCGAAGACTTGCTGGCGGGCCGTTTCCAGGTCGCTGAGCCCGCCATCCGCCGCTTTTGCCTCGGTGATCACGCTGGCGATCTGTCGCGTCATGTCATCGACGCGCTGGCGCATCGCTCCAGCCACGACCAGGGCGTCCGATTCGGAGAACGGGCGGCCGCAAGTCGGGCAATCGTCGCCGAACCGCTGCTGGTCGAGGTTCCCGAGGATCAACCGCGCTTTGTCCCGGTCGTCTTCGAGCGCCGTGCGCCGGGCGTGCAGCAGTGTGCGCTCGTGCAGGAGCCGTTCGCGCTCACGATCGATTGCGTCGATCTGGTCCTTCGGCTCGCCATCCCCGAGCAGGCGCCCCTCGTCCCGTTTCAGGCCGTCGCGGACCGCCGTGTACCGGACCAGAGTCGCGGACGCGGTTTCCAGGTCGGAGGCCGCCTTGTAGGCATGCCGCAGGCCACGCTCGCGAGACTGGGACCCGTCGAGATCGGCGGCCCGCACGATGTCGATGAGCCGCCGGGCGCCGGCGACCGGATTGAGATGGTCGTCCGTGGACCAGATCCAGCCTTCGATCGTCTCGGAAACCACGATCTGGGCGACGATATCGCGGACCGATCCGTTGAGTTCGCGCTGACGCTGGATACATTCCCGCAGCGTGCGGTCGAACTCGTTCCGCCGCTCGTATCTCGATCGCTCAGCCTCTTGTTCCCGGATCCGTTGCCAAAGCGATTCGAGCTGGGCGGCGACTGGGGCGAGCTTCAGTCGCTCGGCATCCCGTCCATCCAGCCGCGCGAGTTCGGCCCCTACCCGGCTTCGCCGGTGGTCGAGGGTCTGGCGCTCCTGGGTGAGTTGCCCGAGCTGCTGGCCGAGCGACGTATCCTGGTTGCGCCGGTCCTGGGCCTGCGCAACGGCCGCCTCAGCCGTTGCGCAGGCGTTCTCGGACGACGCCACCGCTCCCGCGTCGGTCGCCACCTGGGCGGTTCGCTCCTCGATCGCGGTGGCCGCGGCGACGAGTTCGGCGGCCAGGTCGCGTCCCGCCGATTCCCGCTCGTACTGCGTCAGGATCGCCTTCGCCTCAACCGCCGCCTTCGAACGGTCGGCGATGATGCTCTTTTGGGCGGTGCGGATCGTCTCCAGCCCCAGGAGGCGGCCGACTTCCTCCCGGCGCCTGCCCGGCGTCTGGTCGCCGAAGAGGTGAAGTTCCTTCTGGCGGGTGAAGAACGTGGCGGTGAAGGCGGTATGGCTCAAGCCGATGAGTTTCGCGGCGACGTAATCACTGACCTGGCGCGTACCCTGGACGACCGGTTCGATGTCGCCCGATGGATGGATCTGGTAGATCGTGGCCGAGGGCGCGCGCTTGAGCACTCGCTCCACGATGAACTGGCGGGCGCCATCGGTCGATTCGAGATACACACGCACGGCCGTATGACCCGTCAATCCTCGTGGGCGGACATCGCTCGGGGAGATTCCGCGCGGGCTGTAGAGACACCACTCGATCGCCTCGAAGAGGGTGGTCTTGCCGGCGCCGTTCTCGCCGATCACCCCGATCGTCGCCTGGGCGGGAACCTCGATATCGTGGTTGCCCCCGTATTGCTTGTAGTTCTCGATCTGGA
>JACCYX010000325.1 GCA_013696265.1 Chloroflexia bacterium | reverse complement strand
CCGGCCCGCCCGGCTGGGACTGGCGGACTCGCGGTGGAACTCGACGATGCGCTCGGCCTTGAGCCAAGTGTTGGCTTCGTGAACGGCATCGCCAAGAGCCTCCTCGTACGTTCGTCCGTACCCCTGCACGTATTTGATCGATCGCCCGTCGCGGACGAGGTGGAAACTGAGACTGACAAAGCCCGCGGGTTCCACGCCCTTCCTGGGGTTCAACGTCCAGCCCGCCGCCACCAGTTCGTCATAGGTGAGCAGGTTATCGCTCATGCCAGCTTCCCTCCGCGTTGCGGACAATTGAGCGATTCACACATATGACCGTAGGCGAATGCGTGAACTGAGGAAATGGGACTCTTCTAGCCAATGTGTCCTGGCGATCACGTCGGATCGTCCGGCCCACGTAGTCCGAAAAGCATGGGACGTTAGCCGTTGATTTCGTGGTCCGGAAACCCTCCGGCTCGCGCCGGATCGCTGGACTGGCCCCGAATGGAGGCCCGTCTGGTACTATCGGCTTAGCCAGGAAGAGCATCGATCTCTCGCTTGCCGGCGCCAAGGAGAACCTGAATGAGCTGGCCCGTGATTCTCGGGGACATCGTGGGGCTCGTGATCGGCATCAACATTGGCGTGTTGCTGATGGCGGCGTTTCAGGCTGGCCGGCGGCGAGAGGATCGGTACGACGAAGCCGCCTTGCGCACCCGTATCCTCGAACTTGAAGCGGCGTTGGCGCGCCCGCCTCGGCCCCCGCATGACGAAGGCATCGCATCATGACCGGGCGTGGGGATGCGTCCACGATCCGGGAGTGACTGGCACGCCCGGTGTGGCCTTCCGGGCCAGGACCATCGCGTTCGTTGACGGGAGTGTGCGTACGGCATCGCATCGTCGATACTCGAAGACGTGTCGTGGTCGCGTCCCTCGATGACGCAACAGCCCCAGGCCGGTCAGCAGTCCGGCCTGGGGCTGTCGTCATCCTGAACTGCCACGGGCTGATGAACCCCTGCGCCACAGTTCTCCACCGTGCGCGGCGGTCAGGCGGCATTCGGTCGATTGGCCCCCGCAAAAAACTCCTCGTGTTCCACCGGAAGTCCATTGGAACCGGGCGATCCCCCGATGACTCGGGCTGCCTCGCTTGCCGCGTCGCCGGGCAATTGAGCACGTCCTCAGGTCCGGGGTAGGCGCCATCCCGTGATCATCCGCGGTCTAGGCCCCTCCCACAAGTCCACATGGTCCTAAAGTACTATTCTCTGGGACAGGTACTAGGAATATCGGGTCCCCATCCCGTATACTGCTCCTATGGAAATCCATCCTGGGCCAGCTCCGACCCTGATGTATGGCAAACAGCGTGGAACGGCTGGTGGGACAGACACGTGAACGATGCGAACGACTCCCCAAACTACGACCTGGCCAATGAGATCGCCCGGGCGATCGAATTTGCCCTCAGTTTGTCTGGACGGCCACGTGGACGGCCCGCCCAGCAGGATATCGTGCGGGCGATCACCCCGGCCTTCGCGATCGACGACCTCGTGCTGGTCGGCATGCTGCACATGCTCAGCCAGATCGATGTCTACACGGCGGCGCTCCGCACCGAAGGGTGGGACGCCGCCGGGGCCGGTTGATTGGGGGGATTGTGTCAGGTGCCGTGAGGTGGACGAGATCAGGCGTACCGGTTCATGAGTTCGTAGGTCATGACCGCACTGCCGATGATGATCAGGAACCCACCTGTCGCGATCGACCATGAACCTTCGAGCGCCGGTTGTTCGCCCTCGTCATTGGTCTCCTTCGCCTTGATGAACGCGATTCGTTCCCGAACGCGAAAGTGCCCAGCCCCGAGCACGAGCACCAGGCCAATCACGTTGCAGAGAGCACCGAAGATCAGCAACACCACGGCCGTACCCCAATCCGCATGGTGGCGTGATTGCGTCGTCGAATCACGGAAACAGGCTGTCGGTCACGACGTGTCTGGCAGACGGCCTGGTCCGGGTAGTGCCCCGCTTCCGCTTGGTCCGGTACAACTCGGCGTCCGCCCGATCGAACAATCCCTCCAGGGTGTCGCCCGCGGTGCGCCGGGCCAGCCCCACGCTCAACGTCGGGCGAATCTGCTCGCCGGTGGCCACCCGCACTGGGTTGCCGTCGAGATCCTGCATCATGCCCTGGATCAGCCGCTCGGCCAGGCGGTCCGCGCCGGTTTCCCACACCACCGCCACGAACTCATCGCCTCCCCAGCGGGCTACCCATCCATGCCTCCCCACCCGCTGGGCGATGACCCCGGCGAACCGCTGGAGCACGCGGTCGCCAACACCGTGGCCCCATCGGTCGTTGATCGCTTTCAACTCATCGGCATCGAACAGGATCAGCGCCAGCTCACCCGGTGTGGCCCCGCCGGCGTCAACGTGCTCGAGCAGGCGCCGCGTTCCCTCCCGCCGGTTATAGACCCCCGTCAACTCGTCGCGGATGACCAGCTCTTCGAGTTGCCCGATCGTCCGGTCGAGCCCCTCCAGCGTGCCGTGGACATTCGCCATGAGCCGTCCCCCTTCATCGTCGACATCGATCGGCAGCGGGAGGCGGACGCCGTCGCGGAGGTAGCTCTCCAGGGCACGGGACGAACTGGCGACCGGGGTCAGGAGCACCCAGATGCCCGTCACGGCGACGCCAGAGCCGATCAGCGTGGCCGCCAGCCCAACCACCACCAGGGCAATGGTCGTGGCCGGGTCCACCGGCGAGCGCACGGCCATGTAGGTGATCAGCCCGATCAACGGGGTATGAGCGGCGACAAATGTCAGCAAGAGAATCTTGCCGATGTAGCTGTGGGGAAACAGGACCCGGGACAACCACCGGTATGCGGTATGCCGGTTCACGTGCCTGGCGGTGGTGGCCACTTCCGTCCTTCCTCATTGTCCGCATGATACGGCACCGGCCCACGTTCGCCAAATCCAGGTTATCGAGCCCCTTTCAGTCAGGTTCAGCGGGTCCATGATGCACGCGGAAAGGCTGGACCGGTACGTGCCCTGGAAACCGCCTGGAATCATCGGTGCTATGCTGGCCGGATGCCAGAGCGGGCCACGTTGACGGGCTCGCCGTCCTTCCTCCCACGACATGAAAGGATTGCCGGACGATGGATACCACCAGGATCAAGGAACACATGGCGGTTGTCGGCATGACTGGCGAGACTATCGGCGCCGTCGACCACCTCGACGCGGGAAACACGATCAAGCTGACGAAGGATGATGACGGGAATCACCACTGGATTCCCCTCGCCTGGGTGACCCGGGTCGATACCGACGTTCACCTCGATCGCCCTGGCGACCTGGCCAGGGCGGAGTGGTCGGACTCGAACCCCGGCGACCTGTAGGCAGGGGAGCGGTCACGCGGGTCACGGACTCCGCTCGCTGAACCAGGGTAGCGCTGCCTCAGATCGCGCTGAAACGCTGGCCGGTGAACTGATCGATCGCGAACGCGATGCCGAAGAAGGCGGCAACCAGCAGGCAACGGACCACGACCTGTCGCGGTTTGGCCTGGAACGCGATGGGGAGACGGGTGCGGGTTGTGGGTCGATTCAGGGTTTGGTCTGGCCGCATCCGAGATCGCATCGGGCAATAGGAGCCCGGCGCAACGGCGTTCATGCTTCGCGAAAGGCTACTTCACGGTCGCGTGCGGGAGTTCGCGCGTGTCGCCGTCGGTAGTCCCATGGCATACGGGTAGGGGGAGGCCCCACATGGGCCTCCCCCTTTCATCCGCGGATCAGGCATTGCCCGGAAGGTAGACCTCGAAGGTTTTTGTCCAGAGCCTGAAGTCGTCTGACGGATCGACCAGCACCGTTCCGGTGGCGCCCCGGTACATGCCCGATCCGCCCACGATCGTGGTCAGCGATGGCTCGCCGGAGCCACGCTGGATGCCCTGGATCTCGATCGTGCCGCCGTCGGCGAAGAGGACCGTTTCCTGGCAGTGATTGTCGCCCTCGGTGTTGAGCGCCATGCACGAGCCGTGGGTGAGGGCGCCCGTGTCGGTTTGGTTCGCTTCGTCGTAGAGTGGGTCCGGACCCCACACCGTCAGGTCGCCGGGGCTGGTGCCGGGGTCGCCAAGATCGAGGATGGTCACGAAGTCCGCCCGCTCGACGAGCGTGAAGACCATTGCGCTGTCGTCCGTGACCGGCGTGGCCTCCTGGGCCGAGGCGGCGCCCGCCAGTCCCGCCGGGACGAGCATGGCCAAACCGACGAGCAACCCAACACGCGAGCGAAAGTTGATCATTGCTGCCTCCAGAGGGATCGAATGACGGACTGACGGTCGATCCTCGCAGTCTAGCACCGGCGAATCGATTCGGACTCGCCGTGGTCAGATCGCTTCCTGGATGAGTCGTGCCGTACTGCACGCCTTGAACGTCGCCTCGCCCGCCGATGACGCCGAGCGGGTTACCGAGCGTCCCTTGTCCGGATCCTCGCCCTTGGTGATCGTGACCTCGAACTCGGCGGCGTCGGTTCGCCGCACGACATCGGTCACGCGCCAGCCCTTGGCGAAGAGAAAGCGGTCGATATAGCGATCCAAGGGTTGATCCGTGATGGTCGAGGCGGGAATAGTGCTCATGGGAAGGGACTTTCATGGCGCGGGCGATTGCTCGCCGAAAAGAGACGAAGCAGCTCCACCATGACCTGACGTCTGGAACAAGTCTATCGTGGATTGTTCGCCAAGGCTGTTTTGGTAGGGGAGCACACAAGGTGCTCCCCTACTGACTCCTGATGGATCCTCCGTACTGCCTGTCAGGAGTTTGGCGATCCAGGATTGCCGCCCCCACCGCCCGGCGAATCGTTGCCCCGCAAGGCGACCGGCGGATCCAGGATCTCCCGGACCAGGATCGCCGTGCGCAACGACGCCGGCGAACGCAGCGCGGTCAGGAGCGCGGCGCGCGAATCGCCCTGAGGAACCTGGCGCGTCGCCACCGGAGGCCGGCGTCGAGCGGACGCTTCGTTGTTGGGGATCGGACCTTCCGGGTAGATGTTTCTCCCCTCGCGCCGGGCCGCGATGTCCCTGGCTGGCGACGATGGCGAACGGGGGCGTTGCTGGTCCGGCTCGCCGGTGGCGCCCGCCGCGTAGATGGAGGTCGGCCGGATCGGCGGCTGGGACTGGGCGCGAGCCAGGTCCATCTGCTCCCGGACGGCGTTGGCCAACTCCCGAAAGAGACTCATGAAACGCCTCCGTTCGTGATCCCAGAGCTACCCCAGGCGGCGGTCATCATGACCGGTCCCCGGACTTGCCGTCGTTGCTGATCGATTCGCGCATCGCCGTATCGGCCTGCACGTTCTCCATCCGGTAGTAATCCATCACGCCCAGGCGGCCCGTTCGGAACGCTTCGGCGAGGGCCATCGGCACTTCGGCTTCGGCCTCGACGACCTTGGCGCGCATCTCCTGCTCTGCCGCCATCGCCATGGCCCGGCGCTCCTCGGCCTTGGCCTGGGCAATCTTCTTGTCCGCCTCAGCCTGGTCGGTCTGGAGTTCAGCGCCAATGTTGCGGCCCACATCGACATCGGCAATGTCGATGGAGAGGATTTCGTACGCGGTCCCCGCGTCCAGACCGCGCTCCAGCACGAAGCGCGAGATCTGGTCCGGGTTCTCCAGCACTTCCTTGTGCGACGCCGCCGAACCGATCGACGAAACGGTCCCTTCACCGACGCGGGCGATGATCGTTTCCTCACCGGCGCCGCCGACGAGCCGGTCGATATTGGCCCGCACCGTGACCCGGGCCACCGCCACGAGCTGGATTCCATCCTTGGCCACCGCCGAAACGCGCGGCGTCTGGATCACCTTGGGGTTGACGCTGACCTGCACGGCCTCCAGCACATCGCGTCCCGCCAGGTCGATCGCGGTCGCCCGCTTCCAAGGGAGTTCGATATTGGCGCGGTCGGCGGAAATAATCGCCTGGACCACCCGCCCGACATTGCCGCCGGCCAGGAAGTGCGCCTCCATCTGGCCCACGTTGAGATCGAGGCCGGCCTTGATCGCGCTGATGTAGGGCCGGATGATGTCGCTGGGATTGACCTTGCGAAGCCGCATCCCGACCAGTGTCCCGAGACTCACCCGGGCCCCGGAGAAGATGGCGGTCACCCACAATCCGACCGGCACGAAGTAGAAGAAGAAACCGATGATGAGGACGGTAATCGTCAACGCGATAATGAGCGGAAGTGCACCATCAGACACAGATGTAGACCTTTCCCATGCAGTGCGTATCTCGGGGAGCGGCGTCGCGCCCCGTCTAGTCGTGCCGAGCGGTGGGTCCTGTCCCTGGACCCTGATTCGGACCGTCCGGCATATGCAGGTCGCCGCGTTCGAGCACGCCCTGGCCACCGGTCATGCGTACCACCCAACCTGGGCGCCCCGGATCCTTGCGCGGCGAGCGTTCGTGTCCGTCGTCCACGGTGGCCGACAGCGCCAGCCAACTGAAACCGCGATGGGAGCGGGTCGAGTCGCCGGTCAGGCGCGGCGCCAGCAGCGAGAAGCCGATCATCGCCGCCAGCACGAGGCCGAGCGAGATCGCCACGGTCCACCCGGCCCGGATCACCTCGTCGGTGAACGCGAAGTCACGGATGCCGCGCCCGGTCATGCTCAGGATCAACCCTCCGGCCAGGGCCGCGATGCCGGCAATCCCCGCGACCCCGAAGCCCGGAATCACGAAGATCTCGACCCCGATCAGCACGAGCCCGAGCGCGATCAACACGAGGTCCTCCCAACCCGCGAGCCCGGCCAGGAGATGACCCCAGAAGAAGAGACCGAGGCAGGTGACCCCGGCCAGCGCCGCGATCCCGAAGCCCGCGAAGAGGGCGTCGGCGATGATCAGGAATAACCCGCCGGTGATGAGCAGCGAGGCGAAGATTGGATCGGTGATCCAGCGCACGAAATGCTCGATCGGGCTCAGGCGCATTTCGGTGACCGTGGCGTTGGCCACGCCGAGTGAGGTCAGCACCGCCGGGATATCCTCGGCCACGCCGTCGGCGTAGTTCCATTGCAGGGCCTGGTCGGTGGAGAGCGACAGCAGGGTCGTCGAGGAATCGAGCCCATCGACCGCCACGGCGGGATCGACCATCGCCTCGGCGATCGCCGGGTCGCGGCCGGTCTCCTCGGCGGTTGCCCGGAAGGTAGCGCGGACGGCGGACACCGTCTTGGCGTCGGCCGTTTCGCCGGTGCCGCCGAGGACAGGCGTGGCCGCCCCGAAGACCGCCGCCGGGGCCATCCAGATCTGGTCGGAGGCAATCGTAATCAGCGCGCCGGCCGAAAACGCCTCGCGGTTGACGTAGGCGACGACCGGCACCGGACTGCCCAGGATCATGTCCCGCATCTGGAGCACCGTGTCGAGCCGCCCGCCAGGGGTGTTGATGTCGAGCACCACGTAGGTGGCCCCCGCCTCATCCGCCTCGGCCAGGGAGCGTTCCAGGAAGTGGGCGATCCCCGGTTCGATCGTGCCCTGGATCGGCACGACGTAGACCTGTTCGGTGCTGGACCCGGTATCGGTTTGCGCGGCGGCGGGCGGTCCGGCGCTGGAGGCATGAATGCCGGTCACGATCAGCAGCAGGGCGACGATCATCACCAGCCGCCGGAGCATTGCGGAGCGAGGGGGTTGTGGCTGTGGGACCGATGGCGAATGAGCCCCACAGACCGGCGACGCCGATGTCATCGCTGGGGAGCCGGAGCGAATCATGATGCACCTCAAGGTCTTTCTCGAACGTCCCTTATCTTACCATAAACGCGAATCACAGCCTGCGCGGAATCTGGCATGACCGCACGGAAGCTCATTGGGCGATCCATCGGGCTTCTCGTCTGGTTGGCCAACATCGTGGAGCGAATGGCGAGTGTGATGGCTGTTCCGTTCCATGTAACGCCTGATGCATAGTGCGGCTTTTCGTAGGGGCGGACCCCGGTCGCATATGGTGGCTGCGCAACGACGCACAGGGTGTCCGCCCCTACGAGACGGCCGTCCGGGGCCGAAACCTCCATCATGGCGGCGCATTCCCAAAACAGTGTGCATCACACGTCATGTACGGCTGCCGCGGCCGTACATGGAACGGAACACTCAACCAACGCGCGAGTCGCTGTCCTGGATCGCGCGTTAACGGCAAGAATGGGCTGGACAACGCTGTCCAGCCCCTCTCGTGCGTGCTATCCGTGAGCGCTAGGCCCGGACGGCGACAGCCTCTTCCCGAGTTCGGGATTCGCGGGTTCGCGCGACGACGGCCGCCGCGCCCAACCCGAGCGCGCCCAGCGCCGCGTAGGTGCCGAGGCCCGGTGCATCCGTGCCCGCTCCGGTGCCCGTGTCCGGCATCTCGGAGACGATGAGCGGCCCGGCGGCGGCCAGCACTTCGGCCGGCGTCAGGGCGGTTTCGAACGCCTCCGGGAACGGGGAATCCCCGTTGAGCACGTTGAGGTACGACGCGTGGCGGGCTTCGACGCCGTGAATCGTCAACGCGGCGGTCAGCAGGTCATCCTCGTCGATCAGGAACTGGGCGGCGCCGGTGTAGGCGCCGGTGCCCAGGTTCTCGAGCACCTGCGCGGTGGCGATGTAGCTGTCGACATCGGTGACGCCGAAGTTGTACATCGCTTCCGTCACCGGCGTGCCGCCCAGCGAGTCGATGACCGTGACCAGCACGTCGACGTGCTCGGCTTCGTGGGCCTCGATGCTTTCCAGCCGGCCCCGGACATTGCTGCCGAACCCGGCGGACTCGATGTCCATCGCGGAAAATTCGTCATTGAACTCGCGGTAGAACGTCGCTTCGAGGTGCTCCAGGGTCAGCGCGTAGTTAAGCACGTCGACCGGGCCCGCGAAGTCTTGCGCCATCGCGGAACGGAATCCGAAGACCGAAGGTCCGGTGAGGACGATTGCGGCGCCGCCGGTGGCGACCAGCGAGGTCCGCAGCGCGGCGCGACGGGACGAACGGTGGGCCTGGGCCTGGGTAAGGGCGCTCGTCAGGCTTTCGTGATACCTGGCTGCTTTCAATTGACTCATGGTGAGGTTCTCCTTCTCGGGGATCCAGTTCACGGATACGAAACGGTTAGCCAACAATGAACGGACCCGCGATCGCGAGAATCTCGTCTCGGGACAGCGGTGTTTCGAATGCCGCCGGGAAGGGATCGTCGCCGTTGATCAGGTTCAGGTACGAGGCGTGGCGAGCCTCGACGGCCACGATCGAGCCGGCGGCGTTCAGGATGGCGACATTTTCGATCGACGCCGCGGCGCCGTCATAGGCCGAGACACCGGTGTTCTCCAGCGCGGCGGCAACGGCCAGGAAGCCGGCCGCGTTCTGGTAGCCGAAGTCGTACTCGGCTTCCTCCACGGGCGTGCCGCCGAGGTCGTTGATCGTCGAGATGAGCGCGTCGACATGGGCGTCTTCGTGATCCCGGATGTCGATCAGGTTGTCGTAGACCCCATCGTCGAACACGTCGGCGCTGTAGCCGGCCAGGCCGTCGCGGTAGAACGCGTACTCGAGGTGCTCGAGCGTCAGCGCGTAATTAAGGACGTCGAGGTCGTCGGTGAATGCCTGCGCCGCCACCAGGCGGGCGAACGCCGGGGACGACATGGCGACCATCGCCGCTGTGCCGCCGATGGCGAGTTTGGACCCTGTGCCAAGCAACGTCCGACGGCTTACCTGAAGATTCCGCTCTTCCGAAATGGCGTTCATGAACAGCGTATGCAGCGCTGGCATGGGCTCTCTCCCTCTCCCGAGTAACGGCAGGAAACCGCTGGCAGCCCCGTGACTGCCCGGTCCGGATGTCCTCGCGTTCTCGCTCTGACCACTATTACGGGATTCCAGGAGCACTGGATCACTCGGATCGACCAAAAGGGCCATGCGTGATACGACCATCGCGATAAGGCTTCAGGGAACGTTGTCCGGACAGCATTGGACCGCGTGGCAGGTTGGTTGATTGGTCGCGGTACGGGTGGAGACAAGCTGCGCTGCAGCGGCCGTCCAGGACAATAGGACATCAATCAACATGCCTTCGCCCTGAATACCCACAGCTTCCATTGATTCAGTACAATCGGCCGCGCCGTAGTAGCGACCGTGGCCGGCATGCGGCTCAACAGATATGTATTCCGGGAGGAGAATCCAGATGGGACGATCAGTTGCACGTTCACTGCTTTCGGTGTTTGCCGCGGTTGCGTTGTTCGCAACGGCGGGGCCTGGCGCGACGGCCCAGGAGCTGGTGGAGGCAGCCCACCCGGCCCACGTCCATCAAGGCACCTGTGCGGAGCTCGATCCGGAACCTGAGTATCCCCTGTCCGAGGTCGAGCCGGTTTCGCCCGACGCCGAACCCGGTGCGGTTGAAGTCGGGGTCACGTCGATCGATGTCTCGCTGGATGATTTGCTGGCGGAACCGTTCGCGATTAACCTGCACGAAAGCGCGGAGAATGTCGAGAACTACATTGCCTGCGGCGATGTTGTTGGAACCGTCGTTGACGGCACCCTCGTGATTGGCCTCAATGAGCAGAACGATTCTGGCTATTCCGGGGTGGCGGCGCTTTCGACGACCGGGAACGGCGGCACCGACGTGGTGGTCTTCCTCGGCTTTGGACTCTCGAACGATGACGTTCAGGCCACGCCGGCGGTCGCGAATACCGCCCCGGCGGAGACGGCGGTCGCGATCCTCGATTACTCCTTCGACGGGGAAACCGTCGAAATCCCGGTCGGCGCCACGGTGACGTGGACCAATGACGGCGGCGTGATCCACACCACGACTTCGACGGACGGGTTGTGGGATTCGGGGATCATGAGTTCCGGCGAGGCGTTCAGCCACACCTTCGATGAGGCGGGGAGCTTCGAGTACATCTGCACCCTGCATCCCGTCATGACCGGGACCATCGTGGTGACCGAGCCGTAAGCGCGACGGACTGACTACCCGTCATCACACGCATACGAACAGCGCCGGTGGGGCAAGCCCACCGGCGCTGTTGCGCTTCCCGCAACGATATCCCGACACCCCACCCACGGCGTCCCGTTGGCGCGGCGATCGAGGTGGCGTTTCGGGCGCGCAGGGATTTATACGGAATCCGGGTAATCACTAGCGGATCCGGCGGCGGCGTTCGATGGCCCACCAGTGGAAGTTCGTGTGCGCCTTGATCTGGCGCCTGGCGGCCCGCAGGGTCTGGCAGCGGGTCACCAGGAGGTCCGTCATTTCGTTCAGGTCGGTGAACGTCCGGTTCGCCACCGGCTCATCGACCAGCCGCCAGACCCGTTCGACTGGTTGGAGCTCCGGCGAGGCGGGCGGCAGGAAGACCAGGTCGATGCCGTCGGGCACGACGAGCCGCTTCGAGGTGTGCCAGCCCGCCCCGTCGAGGACCAGGACCGCCCGGTGCATCGCGTCGATCCCTTCGTCCTGGGCGAAGGCGGCCAGCACCTGGGTCATGGCCGCCGTGGTCACGGACGGCACCAGTGCCCACCAGCTCTGGCCGGTGGTGGGCCGCACGATGGCGGAGACGTAGAGCCACTGGTAGCGGCGCCGGACCCAGGCGGTCGGCCGCTGGCCCCGCCGCGCCCAGACCCGGCGAATGACCGGCAGCAGGCCCAACCGGTGCTCGTCTTCGGCCCAGACCGTCAGCTGGGCGGTCGGATGGGCGGCCCTCACCGCATCGACCTGGGCCTGGAGCCCCCTTTTTTGAAGGCCGCCTGGGCGGCGGGATCGGCGTGCGTGGCGCGCGGTCGGGGCACCTGGAGCGTCAAGCCGAGCGCGCGCACGGCTTCCCACCCCCGCTGCGGATGGATGGGGCGGCCCAGCCGCTCGGCCATCCAGGCCGCCACCTTCGGCCCCGTCCACAGCCCCCCGTCCGGGGCCGGTCCGTCGAGGGCCGCCGCCAGCTCGTCCTTGCGCGCGGGCGAGAGCAGGGGCGGGTTGCCGCCCCGGTGCGCCGCCCGCCCGTCGCCCAGGGCGTCCGGGCCGCTGGCGTTGTAGCGGCGGATGATCTCCCGCACCCACGGCACCGAATAGCCGGTCAGCCGGGCGACGGCGGGCACATGATGGCTCCCGGCCACCAGCCAAACCATCTGCCAGTGGCTGCGTTCGACGGCGTCGCGACAGGCCCGGTAGCGGTGCTCCACGTCATCAATGGCGAGGTGCGGGGCAACGGTCAGACAGCGGGGCATGGCGGAACCTCCTGATCCCCTCCAGTATCCCTCCCCTGTCTACCCGGATTCCGTATGAGCACGAGATCACGAGGTTGCGATGCCCGACTTCATCCCCAGCCTGGACCTTTCACGCATCCTGTTCAGGGAAGCGGTGGAGCCGCTGCTGGCGACACGGGCACCAGGCTTGCCCTGCGCGGCCGGCTTGTTCGGGGTCGGGTCCGGCGTGCTCGGCTACGACACCGCGCGGTCGGCGGACCACGACTTGGGGGGCCGCGCCTCATCCTGATGCTCGACGAGACGGCTTGGGACGTATCGGCGTCCCGGCCG